>JAGGRR010000146.1 GCA_021159465.1 Methanophagales archaeon | reverse complement strand
ACATCGTGGACTTCTGCCAACTGGACTGCAAGCACTGCTATCTGAATAAAGGCAAGAGAGTCATGCCTCTGAACATGCTTAGAGCCATCTGCGAGGATTTCCTCAAAACTGATTTCCCGCTGCCACAAAACTCAATTATTCTTAGCGGAGGTGAACCTTTACTGCACCCAAAATTTGTAGAGGCATACAGCGTCGTGAGAGAGTTGATTGGTCATGTGGCTCTGGCCACTAACGGCATATTAATACCCAAATACATCCATATCTTCCATAAAAACGATGGAATACAGGTAAGCGTGGACGGGGATGAAAAAGCACATGATTTCATACGCGGCAAGGGGAGCTATGAAAAAGCGGTGAGGGCTTTGAAATTGCTGGACGAGCATGGGATACGCCATACTCTTTCTTTCACTATCAATCAGGCGAACAAACACTGTATTGACCATATCATAGACCTCTGCATTGAAACCGGAGCACACACGCTCAATTTCAATATCTATCAACCCATAAGGAAAAGCGATTTGGAGCCCATAAGGTATATGGAATGGATTGAGATTAAAAAATATGTAGAGAAGCGAGCGGAGAAAGAGAGGATATATTTGCCAAAAGGTTGCATAGAAGGCGGGTGCATCGCTCGGATATTGGGTTTGAGTGTCCTTCCTGATGGCACCTACTGGGATTGCTCTCGTAATCAAAAGGTAATAGGGAAATATCCTCAACCGATAAGAGAAGTCCTGTTGTGGGATAATATAAAAAGGCGCGAGCCTGTTAATCCGTTCGAGACTTGCTGCAGGAATTTGAAATGGTGATTGTAAATGAAACATAACGCATATTCTAACATGCGGATTTTGGTTATTCCTCCAAGTATCGGATATGACGAATTTAGATATTTAGAGAAATATTTTAAAACCGATTTTATAAATTTTAGTGATAAGGAATTATACTTACAATTTCCTCCATGGCAATTCCCTCCTCCAGCACGTTTAACGGAATGTTTTGAATATGCAGAAAACATCAAGAATGAGAACTATAATTGTATCATCGGCTGTAACCTCGGTGGATTTGTATGGGCTGTGATTTTAAGATTATCTGGTGTTAATCGTCCTTTAATTATATATGCAGATTATAATCCAATTCATTTCACTATTGCATGTGCGGTAATGTTATTTTCTCAAGTTTCACTCCCTTATAACCCCCTCCATCAACCATTCACAAAAGATCATCATATCACTCTCCAATCTATCAAAACACCATTTTTTACCACCGCCACTTAAAACGACAATTTTTAATTGCGTATAATTGAAAGTCAACGGATAAAAACCGAAAAATTTAAAAGCTGAAGTTTCTAATAACTTATTAAGGTGATTTAAATGAGGACACCGTTGATACCGGAAGAAGGGGACCCCAGATGGTATTTTGTGAGAAACGTGCTAAGGATATTCGAGAAAAGAAAGATGAGGAAAATAGTGTCTAAACATGGAGTAAAACCTCTAAGTGAAGCTATAACGATGCTGAAGGTCGTGATACTCGCAATGTGCTTTGAAACTGATATAACCTTTGTAATAAGCGAATTAAAGGCTAAAGCGTCGTTAAGGGAGTTTACAGGCGTGCACGATGTTCCAGATGCTAAAGAAGTTTACAGGCTTCTAAGCAGGTTTACGGTCGATCAGTTTGTGGATATGGTGTTGAGAACCATAAACGCCGTGTGTGGAAAGCGAAAGAGCGTAAAAACGATAATAATTGGAGATGCCACCAATTTGACGGTGGATATTAACAGGTTCAGAAAGAAGTATAATAGTGAAGATTTAAAAGATAAGGACTATAAATGGGCTTATTCCAGGTCCAAAGGCTATTATATCGGTATGAAACTTGTTTTAGCCATAGAATACCACTTTTTAAGGCCGTTGGCTTTTAGATTTACTCTGCCCTTTGTGACAAAAATCGCTTCTCTTGGCGTCGTTTTGATTGGCATTGCCATTTCTTTTCTTTGGTTTTCAGGGATAAAGGAAGTCTACAAAGGCTTGCTGAATGGTGACATTTTGGTGGGGTTAAAAACCTAAATCCTTATCTCCGCTTTTTTCCTTTTCCTTATCGCATTTTCTTTTATATAATCCAAACTATCTATCTCTTTCGTTCTTATGTAGCCTTTGCTCTCGAGTTCAGAAAGAACTTCTTCACCCTTTTCAGTTCTTATTATCACACTTGACCATCCTTCTTTTGAACCCTCGCTACCCACGGCGATATCAGCCAGTTCGGCGGAGTAATCATCGCAAGTGAGGCAATGTTTTGAATGCCACGTTTCTGTTTCCTTCAGGGGAATGGAAAGCTGGGTATCCCTTGTATAAACATTGAAGAAGCCCCTGGAAATGCTTATCTTTTCTACTTCGTTCATCCTCACTCCTCTCTTCTTTAGCCCCTTACTCATTTGCTCATAATCGAAATTCCCACGACAGAACAGACCTATTACGAATTTTATTGCAGGTGCAAGGTCAAATTTTATGTGCTGCAAATGTCTCATCGCCTGAACATGGCAAGGAAGTCCAACGATGCAAATATTGTCCAGTATATCGTCTATGACCGCGGTTCTCACCTTCAGCAAAATAGGCGAGATTCCATATTTTGTGCCTGCCGCAGCGATTATTTCTTCTTTGCTCTTTGCTACCTTTGGAAACGGCATCCAGCTTCCATCACCTTTTTCTTCCCTTTCTGTCAATATAGCACCGTCTATTAGTTTTTCTTCTAGCATATATACCAGTATAGCGGTTACAACACCGCCATCCTGCGCTTTTTCGAGTATTCTTTCGTCAGCGGACTTTGCCGCAATAACGCGCCTGTATATCCCTATATCTTCGTCTTCTTTCCTGCATCTTCCGAAGATTTCCTGCTCTATTGCTCCTCTCTCGAATTCTGTTTGGTAGCATGCGTGATAACATGTTCCGCAGTCCTCACAAGCAGCCTTCTTTTCGGGTCTCTTTGGTCTCTCATCTATCCACTTGAGGTGCTGGAGAGGACATGAAGCGACACAGGCACCGCAGTATGTGCAAAGTCCTTTTTCTATTACTTCTGATTCAAGTTCTTCGTATGCCAACATTTTTGGATTTGAAATCTCGGAATCAAAATTTATTTATATCATTCCTCATATTGTCTTGCTCTGTTATCTCGCTTTCAAGACCGTTAGCGTTAATATAATATATATCTCTCTCTCCCATTTAAAAGGATTTAGTACTTGTATCATATATCCCGCATATTTTAATATAAATTACCTCCAAGTTTAAATTTATACCCGGTTATAACA
>JAGGRR010000145.1 GCA_021159465.1 Methanophagales archaeon | reverse complement strand
TTTGGGCGCTTTTGACCTCGCTCACCTACTACAAGCACTTTCGTGGCGTCTGCCAGGTCAAATACGTTCTCAGGTCTATCCACGCACAGTATGCACTTACCTGTACCAGGAGCATAACTCAGGAGCTGTTTCACAATGCCCGGCTCGAAGACATGGTCACACATCATGAGTATGAAATCCTCGTTATCCACCGCCTCTCTCGATTTCCACACTGATAGCCCGTTTCCTTCGTCAAATTCCTCGTTCTGAACGAATTTTATATTCACATCAGCATGAGTTTGAAATCGTGATTCCACATATCTCTTCACCTCTTCGCTTCTATACCCAACGACGATTACAAAATCGGTTATTCCACATTCTTTCAGCGATAATATCGCTCGCTCAATGACTGTGAGACCGAGCAAAGGAGTAAGAGGTTTTGGCACATTTATCGCAGCAGAGAGTCGTTCGCCTTTTCCCGCTGCTAATATTACCGCTTTCATATACCATCTTTTATTTTTTATTTACTTTCTATTATATTATATCCGTGGAGGCTGAGAATATGGAACTGGAGAGAGAGAAGGTACTGAGTGCGATTTACCACTGTGTGAAGTGCAAGTTGTGTAGCATTGCGAGTTTTCATCCGGGCGATGAATGGCTGCCGTTATGTCCCAGCGGGCAATATTACGGCTATCAAGCGTTCTACGCGCCGGGCAAGATGGAAATTTTTCGGGCGATATTAGAGGGAAAGATAACCGAACCTTCAGATGGACTACTGAAATCGGTATATGCCTGTACGGCATGCGGAGCGTGTTACGAGAAGTGTAAGCAGATAACGAACGTGGAGCTGGGCGCACCGGAACTGTTTGAAGTGATGCGGCACGAGATGGCAACTAAGGGGTGGATTCTCGAAGAGCACAGGGCTATTGCAGAGAAGATAAAAGAAACAAGGAATGCGTATGGTGAGAAGTACAACTACAAATATGATGCGAAATCAACCGACAGTAATGCTGATGTTCTCTATTATATCGGCTGCACTGCACGGTACAGAGTGCCGGAGATTGCAGATGCCATGATCGCAATCTTCAATAAATTAGGCATAAAATATCAGGTGATGGATGAGGAATGGTGCTGTGGCTCGGTATTATTCAGAACGGGTCAGGTAGAAGCGACGAAGGAGCTCGTGGCGCACAATATTGAAGAGATAAAGAAGAGTGGCGCAAAGACCGTTGTTTTTACATGCCCCGGCTGTATGAAGACTTTCAGGAATAATTATCCTGACATGGGTGTTGAACTGCTACATGCTACGGAGTTCTTAGCACGATCCGAGAATGGCAATAGCAATAGCAATAGCGATAGCAATAGCAATAGCGATGTGAATATGAACCTGAAGAAGGGCGATATGAAGGTGGCTTATCACGACCCATGCCATTTAGGCAGGGATCTGGGCATATATGACGAGCCAAGAGCGGTTCTGGGTAAAGTAGCAGAGATAAAGCCAATGAAGCGAGAGAGGGAGCAGGCATGGTGCTGTGGCTCTGGTGGTGGCGTAAAGTCCGCTTATGATGGGTTCGCATTGTGGTGTGCTACCGAACGACTGGAGGAAGCGAGAGAAGCAGGTGCTGAGGCACTTGTGAGTGCGTGCCCGTTCTGTAAACGGAATTTGAGAGAGGCGGCGGAGAAAGAAGGAAAGGGAACGAGAGTATATGATATTGTGGAGCTTGTGGATAAGAGCTTAACCGTGGGCAAAAGCAATAACTTTTAAATACGCTCACACCCTGACTTTAGGTTAAAGAAATGGGAATGAGATTGATAGAGGAATTGAGAGCGATAGTGGGCGAGGAGAACGCCACAGAGGATATAGCGATTTGCACCTCGTATTCGAGAGATCAGCACTGGCATTTCGTGCCTGCAAAGAATCCTGCATACGTTGTGCGACCAGGTAGTAAAGAAGAAGTGAGGCAGGTTTTAATGCTCGCGAATAGGGAGAAGATCCCGGTGATACCCTACAGCACGGGAATAAATGTGCGTGGTCTGACAATCCCGGTTCACGATGGCAGTATCTTATTGGACCTGGGGCGAATGAATCGCATCATAGAGGTAAATCCAGAGATGAAGACCGCTACCGTGGAGCCAGGTGTGACATTTGGGATGCTGTTTGAGCAAACGCGGAAGTATAAGTTGCGACCGGCATTTCCTGATGCACCGCTTACCGTTAGTGTACTGGTAAATTATTACCTGCGCGGGATATATCAGACCGCTGCGACTGATGGGCATGACCACACGATCTCGTATGAGATGATTCTACCGAATGGCGAGACGATAAAAACGGGCTCAAGAGCTCTCTCTAATATGCCTTACTTTAGATATGGCGTAGGTCCAGACTTTACCGGTATATTCTGTGCACATCCCGGGACATGTGGTGTAGTAACCGAATTAACGGCGAAACTTTACCGGTTATATGACAACACAAAAACGTACTTCATCGGTTTTGACGATGTGAGCACGCCGCAGAAGTTCATTTATAATTTGATGAACGATGAACTGGCAGCAAGTATAAGGCTGGTGGACAATCAAAGCTGGTTAAAAGGGATATTTGGCACCTTTGATTATCCATACGAGGAGCTACCGAAGTTCGTCCTGTGCGTGCTGGTAGAAGGCATAGATGGCATATTTGAGGCAAAGGACAGGTTAATGCGTGAGTATATGAAGGAATCACACGGGAAGGTCCTGGACTTGCCATCAGAATTCGGAACTACATTTAAGCATGAGAGTCTGGGAGGTGCGGAGAAGAGCTGTATGGTCTTCGGCTTGCAGGGTAAGGGTAATTACCACTGCATCGGATTCTATGGACCGTTGAAGCTGACTACGCAATATTATGAAGCGCATGAAAAGACGGCATTGGAGGTCGGAATCCCTGCGAACAATATCCATTTCTATCTCGACCCGATATCCAGTTTTCACGGTCAGCTCTGCTACTTCGAGCTTGACATATTTTACGATGGTAGTGATCCCGAATTCGGTGCGAAGTTGAGGTCTTACAATGATAAACAGTTCCATAAATTGTTGGACATAGGAATCTATGGCTGGTTCAGACCTTATGCGGGAATAATAGAACCCACCGTGGAACGAATAGGGTATCTTTCGGAGGTATGGAAGAAGTTTCTTAAGGTTATTGACCCGAACGGGATAATGAACCGTGGTAAGCTATTCTAAAACCAAAAACAGTAGTCATTTCGGTAATAAATCGCAAGTAATAAACCACGAGATTTCACGAGATTAGCACAACATTTTTTATTTTTATTTTTTACA
>JAGGRR010000144.1 GCA_021159465.1 Methanophagales archaeon | reverse complement strand
CTCATACAGTTGGCTGAAGGCATGGGGATAAGTGCGAGAGAGCTTGTTTATTGGTGAGTGAAGGAGGGGGTTATTCGTATATACTTTCATTTTGGCATTATATCCGAAGTTAAGTCCGCTTATACCACCCTTTAGCGGAAACTTCTCAATCATTTTGTCCCTCATGGCATCATGACTTTTAGATAAATGTGGGTGTATAATACATACCTTGCGTATTTATTTGCTTATTTATATAACTGTGAAGATTAGTATCAGATAACATATTAAATAACATGGTAGAAGACATTGGTAGTGTAATCAGAAAGGGGTTCGATACGTGGAAGGAGAACTTGTGCATTTGCCTTCCTTTCGTGTTTAGTTCGATACTAACACCCATAGTGGCAATTATAATCATAGGCGGTGTCATACTGGCGTCTACTCCTTCGTTGGTACCATATCTTACAAAACCCGATGAAATCACTCCTGATCTTATTCCACAGCTTCTACCTCAAATCCTTCAGAGCATAGACATAATCATCATCGCCTTTATCGTCACAATAATTTTATGCGGGTTGATAGATGCTTTTTTCTGGGCTGGAGCGATCGGTATGGCTAAAGAGGCGACAGAAACCGGACGTACCAACTTCTATCACTTGATCGAATACGGTAAACGGAAGTTCATAAGTCTGTTCTTCACTGACATTATTATTGGTTTGATCTCTTTTGGTGGTATTGTCTTCTTGATCCCGGGCATTTTATACATTCTTCCAGAACTACGGGCACTCTCAGAGCTACCACCTGAGGAAGCGGCTATGGCGTTGGCAGTATTTGGACTGGGTTTTCTGGCTATGATAGTTTATCTCATGATTATCAGTATAATATTTGCACTTCCCAGATATTCCGTTGTTATAGACGATGTAGGTGCAATAGAGGGTATCAAAAACGGTTTTGCAGCTTTTATGCGCAATAAAGTCGTGGTCTTCTTGTTATGGCTTATCGCTCTTGCAGTAACTATGATCGTTGCGTCTTTAGGCGCTATACCCTATATCGGCGGTATAATTAGCGTGATACTATCGGTTATTATTATTCAGCCTTTAACAGTCATATGGTGGAGCAGATTGTATTTGAGCATTGTAGAACCATCATTTATCCACTCACCACCTTTGACATCCTCAAAAATCGGTTAGCAAAATATACATATACATGAAAGCAGAGGGAATTTACCATCTATGAAATCGAAGAAAAAAGAAAGAAGAAACCTCGAGAGCGTTGAAGGAACCCAAACTGCTGAGGCATAGCATATTAAACAGATTATATGATATGAAATGGAATTCTTTATTATGAGATAAAACTCTTCGTTATGGTATGAACGAAAAAGAAGAGCAAAAGGCAGGTATTGTGCAGTACGTAGGAATGGGTCTTTTTATCACGCTTACAGCAGTGATAGCTTTAATGCTGGCAGTGCCTTTTGAAGCTTCCGGCATAAAGGCGTTCCAGAATCCTGAGTCCTTGTGGAATCCCGTATACTTCTTCATCTTCATCATTGGCTTCACTGCCCTCATACTCATCGTGCTCAAATTTGGCGGGGAGAAGTTTATTTATCTCATCATGCTTGCTGCGGTGGCGCTGACGATATATTATGTGGTGGATGGTCTTCTCTTATATTACCATATAGCAACTATTCCCTTACACGTCTTTGATTTTGGATTGAACGTGGGAGCTCTGGCTATCACCCTCATCCTCTCGCTTCTACTATATAAATATCCTGAGTGGTATGTCATCAATACAACGGGTTTGATAATAGCCGGAGGTGCCGCAGCGATATTCGGAATCTCACTGATACCAGAACTGGTAGTTCTACTCATGATAATACTCGCAGTCTATGATGCAATATCGGTATATAAGACAAAACATATGGTCTCATTGGCGGAATCGGTGATTGATTTACGTGTTCCGATACTCTTTGTCCTGCCACGGAAGTGGAAGCGAGATTTCTCCGCACTGAAGGGGATCGAGATGGGAGACGCGTTCATCATGGGGCTCGGGGACGCGGTTATACCTGCTATACTGGTGGTATCGGCATATGTGAGCTATCCGAGTGTTGTACCAGCTCTGGGTGCTTTGGCAGGCACCTTAGTGGGATATTCAGTACTTACAAGGTTCTCAGGTAAGGGTAAACCCCATGCTGGTCTGCCATTTCTCAATACCGGTTCAATAATCGGATTTCTTATTGGACTACTCCTGATAAATATATAGAATGGGTGCATCTATCTTCATATTCATATCCTCATTATAAATTAAATAAGAGATGATGGAGCAGATAGAACGGATAGAGCAGTTAAAGCGTGAAAAGAACGCGATCATCTTGGCTCATAACTATCAAAGAGCGGAGGTGCAGGATATAGCGGATTTTGTGGGCGATTCATTAGAATTGGCAAGAAAAGCAATGGGGACTACTTCAGAGCTCCTAATCTTCTGTGGCGTCGATTTTATGGCAGAGACTGCGGCGCTACTGAATCCAGATATGAAGGTTGTTATCCCTGATAAGGGTGCGATATGTCCGATGGCACAGCAGTTGCAGGTGGAGGAGCTGAAGGCGATGAAACGTCAGTACCCAGATGCTGAGGTCGTTCTGTATGTGAATACTCTTGCGGAAAGTAAGGCACTCGCTGACTGTATCTGTACTTCTGCGAATGCCCGTGAGGTAGTCAATGCTATGAAATCCACAACTGTTCTCTTCGGTCCCGATCGCAATCTGGCATACTATGCAGAGAAAGCAACTTCCAAGAAGGTCATCCCCATACCTCAACACGGGCTCTGCCCCTCCCATCATCAGATAGTAATGAGTGATGTGATAGAAGCGAAGAAGGCTCATCCCAATGCAAAGGTCATTGTTCATCCTGAGTGTATACCTGAAGTTCAAGACATCGCGGATTACATAGCATCAACGAGCGGCATGGTGAAGTTTTGCAAAACGCGTGCATCAGGTGATGAATTCCTGGTTGGCACCGAGATTGGACTGCTGCACAGATTGAAGAAGGAAGCACCTGATAAAAAGTTCTATCCCATCTCCACTACTGCAGTATGCCCACAGATGAAGATGCATACCTTAGAGAAGATAGCCTTAGCATTGGAGAGAGAAGAGCCGGAAGTGACTGTGCCTGACGAGATAACAGATAAAGCGCGAAGGGCAATAGAACGAATGTTCACGATAACAGATAAATAGAAACAAGAGAACTTCTATAACAAAATAGGGATAAGGATTGATTATGGCGGTTCAACTCTCAGGAGGGACAGTTATAATAGATGGAATAGAGGGCAGGGATGAGAAGCTATCGCTGGAAGAAGCAGCTTTCTTACTTGAGAAGGGAAAGATAAAGATAAAAGGGTTGAGCATAGGAGATTTCTTTTCAAGGGCTATCGCTACTTTCCCAGCATTCGTTGTGCGATACATAGTTTACAGGGATTTGAAAGAGCGTGGTTATGCAGTGAGAGCGGGTAGAACAGATTTCTGGCTTTACCCCCGCGGAGTCAGACAGGGAGAAAAGCCTGCACGGTATGTTGTGCATATACTAAGGGAGAAGGATTTGATCGCCATCGCAGACCTGGACAGGCTGCTCAGCTCTGCTAGTAACATGAGGAAGGAGCTGATTCTCGCAATAGTGGATGAAGAGAGTGACGTCACATATTACGAGGTAAGAGCAGCGAAATTGGAAGGTACGCTAAAAGAGGAGAGGGAGGAAGGGGAAGGAGAAGCGGAACTAACATGTACAACAGCGAGTCTGGCTGACGACAGGATACTTATCTACGATGAAAGTTCTGCAGAGAGACTATACAGGGATTTTTATGGTAAATTATCTGGTGAAGGTAAAGGTAATAAGCGGTTGATACTTTCATTGATAGAGACGGCGTATCTGATGCGTGAGAATAATCGCATGGTCGTACACGTACACACACCTTCAGGCGATATGAATTATGAGCAGTTTCTTGATTATGCGATAGAGAAAGAGCACGATTTTAAGGATAAACTCCTCGTTTATACTGACTTGAGAGCTAAAGGGCTGCTATTAAAGACCGGTTTCAAGTTTGGTTCACATTTCAGGGTCTATACAGCATTGCAGCAGAAGCATTCTTCATATCTCGTTCATGTTGTGCATCCTGAGTACATCTTCGCCATGAATGAACTCGCGAGGGCAGTGAGGCTGGCACAAGGCGTGAAGAAACGAATGATTTTTGCATGCGTACATGAAGATGGGGTAAAGTATATAGACATAGGGCGAAGGAGGCTATGATTGTTATTGTTGAATCTTTACTTTTTACTTCTTTACCTCGCTTTTAAACTTAAACCCGCAGAGGTAGAATAAAGAGCAGAATGGCTGCGGTTATCATCAGTAGTATCGCCAGAATCATCACCACTTTCAGTGCTCCCACATCGGTACCGAATACGATGGGTATCGGACCTATCATAATGACGCCACCGCCTCTCACTGTCGTCTCCCCTTCTCCTGCTCCTGACCTGCAGATAGTATGGTAAGCCATGCTGAGCATTCCTATAATGAGAAGCAGAACCCCTGCGAGCACC
>JAGGRR010000143.1 GCA_021159465.1 Methanophagales archaeon | reverse complement strand
ACAAGAACAACAATGAGCAGCGAAGTCTTCTTTATAAAGGATGTGAAGGAAGAGAAACTCCATGCACTGCTCGAACATGCAGGTGTTGGTGATTTAACCGGGGTTGTGGCACTGAAGATGCACATGGGTGAACGTAACAACAGGACTTTCGTGAAGCCCGTGTTCATAAAGCCAATAGTGGAAGCGGTGAAGAAGCATGGAGGAAGACCTTTCATCACCGATACTACCACCATTTATAAAGAGAAGCGGTATACCGCTATGGACTATTACGAGACCGCATTCGCTCATGGTTTCCTGCCTTCTTCACTCGGCTGCCCTGTGCTCATCGCAGATGGACTGAAAGACGACGGTGTGCCGGTGAGCGAGCATGTGGAGATAGCAAAGAGCATATACGAGTCAGATTCGATGCTTGTTATCTCACATGCCACCGGTCACTGTGCCTCTTCCTTCGGCGGTGCGCTAAAAAATGTAGCCATGGGCTGTGTGACGAAGAAGACGAAGAAATATCAGCATGAGGTAACGAGACCGGTTTTAAACCGTGATTTATGCACTGACTGTGATAAGTGCCGCGAGGTATGTAAGCATCATGCGATAAGTGAAGCACACCTCATCAACTTTGATGCGTGTGTGGGTTGCGGTGCCTGTATCGCAGTATGCGAATCCCATGCACTGAGTTCACCGCCAGATATGTCACCGAACTTACAGAAACGACTCGCTGAAGTCGCCAGTATTGTTCTCCATGCTCTACCCTATACAAATTTGCTCTACATCAATTTCCTGATTGATATTACCCCCTTCTGCGACTGCGCTGAATTCGCACCCGAGTACTTATGCCCGGATATAGGTGTTCTGGCATCCAGGGATATAGTAGCAGTGGACATGGCGACGATAGAGATGATAAAGACAGAGAAGTTCGATGGCGACCCCACCATCCAGGTGCGTGAAGCACATAGACTGGGCTTGGGCGAGCTGGATTACGAGATTGTTGAGATTTAAGAAAGAAGCGATCGTCAAGCCAAGTCAAGCTGTGGTGGAATACATTTGATGAACGAATAGAATAGCAAAATTTTTAAATATCAATATTATATATCTCCCACACCTAACAATAACATGTACCTTTTACAAGGGGAGACAGCATCTCGAAAGAGAAGGTAGGTGCCGATGGGAATAAAAGCGAGGAGTAGATGGGAGATTATATTGGATACATTGAGGGGGATACATGAGGAGGGAGGGGCAGCAAAGAAGACGCGTATCATGCAGAATGCATATCTGGATTGGCGCAACTTCAAGAAATATTTCGATTTCTTATTGGAGCATGGTTTTATAGAAGAAGTTGACTCAGGGGGTGTTAGCTCTGAATACAGACTCACAGATAAAGGCAAGGAGATAATGCAGAAATTGCTGGAGATAGAGCGGATGCTTCGGTGATCACACTTATCCCTTATTATTTATTCATTATTCATGAGGTAGTTCCAAAAATTCTACACCTAAGGGTTTTATTCGAACTTTACTACCTTCGTCCATACGCGATATGAAACCGAGCTCAACGAATAGTTTGAGGACGGGTGCGAACTCCTCCTTTGGTAATGATATCTTCTCCTCAATCTCATTTAACGAATGCCATTGCGAGTCTTTAAGCAATTCTAACACCTGGTCAAAGAGATTCCAATTCAGCCTTGATTCTTTTGGTCTATTCCAGGATAAAGAACCTTTCCCTATTGACTCCGTCTTTGTATATTCACCCATCGCCTCTTTTTCCATCCCCATTATAAAGAGGAAATAGGGGGTATATATAGACAATTTCAGTCAATATTATTGTAAAGTTTTCCCCTCTTGCTTCAATAATCTCGATACTACATTCAGTATCAGTCCCATAAATATGCTGAACACGCCCAAAATGATGAAAAAGCCTGCAAGTAAAGTGAAAGGTATAGAGAAGTATCCTAAGTGGTTGTACAGTTGCAGGAGCTTCAAACCGAAGAATAAACCCGCGATTGTCAACGCCAATCCTGGTATTCCCATAAATATCAATGGTCTCTCCTCCACTATCAACTTTACGAGTGTGCTTAGTACACCCACACCATGCACTACCGGGTTCTTCGTAGGTTTCTCACCGTTCCTATAATTGCATTTAATCGGGACCTCCTTTATTCTGAGCCCCAGTGCTTTCGCTGCCAGAAGCATTTCTGATTCTATTGAAAAACCATTACCACGCAGATTCTCTCTTTTTAAAGCAGCGAAAGCGCGGCGATTCAAAGCTCTGAAGCCCGACTGCGAGTCTGTAGTCATACCACGAAGCGCAGTTGTATAATCAAGCACTCGCCTGCCAATTCTGCGGTAAAAAGGCATTTGTGCAGGGTTCCTGAATCCGATGACCATATCTGCAGTGCCGTCTCGAAGCGGCCCAATCAGCAGAGGTATCTGAGCGGGATCATGCTGTGCATCCCCATCGAGCAATACAAGAATATCAAACCTGCCATTACCTGCAACATATTCCAGAGCAGACTTGATTGCTGCTCCTTTACCCCTGTTCCTCGTGTGAGAAATAACCTTCGCACCCGCGTCACGCGCTATCTCCGCGGTTGCATCTGTTGAACCATCATCAATCACCAATACTTCATCTACCCGTCTCCTCGTCTTCAGAACCACGCTCCCAATGGCAAACTCTTCATTGTAGCACGGAATAGCCGCAAGAACCATCATCTTCTTTGATTACCTTCATCACTCACCCCCCCCTCACACACTCCACCATCCTACATGCTCTTACTCCTATAGAAGAAGATGGTATATAAAACTTCCTATCTACTGCCCGTGCCCATACGCCCTGCCACCGCTTCTGCCTCCGCCTGTGCCTTTGTTAGCAGGTAGGGAATTGTCTCTTTGTTGTATATACAGGCGTTCAAACCGAGATTCATCGCCTCTGCATGTGCCTTCTGGAGTAACGGTTTTATCGTTTGTGGTGTCGGATACGCGATATGATATGCAAGAGCCTGTGATTTTATACTTGCTTCTCTCAATAACTCGCCTATAGTGAAGCTGGTGGGATACACATACTTCAGGTGTGTGGCGAGCGATAGAGCCCTCTTTGCCGCTTCACATAGCTCTGATATATATTCAGAAGGTTCTATGCAGAGTACCTCTGGCTTGAAGAGCACACCCGACTCACGCTCATAGACCGCAGCCAGATCAAGTCCCTCCTTCACAGGGTAGATCCCAAGCTTGGCTAATATCTCTGCTATCTCTGGTGTTACCCGCTCACCCTCTTTCACTACCACTGTCCTCTTCTTTATCTCTACCTTCCCTCCTGCTATACCCGCAGGAATGCCAAGGTTCTGTAATTCCCCGACCACCGGTCCCGGCTTGAGCGCAGTGGGTCCCGCCTCAATCACTATATCCTCTGGGGCAATTGTGCCTGCTTTTATAGGCGCCGGTATCTTACTCGCTTCTGTCAGTCGGTACAGCTCAAAAGCTCCAAGATTCGTGAATATCAATGCCATCTGATCCTCTATGTAATCAGTCATCTCATCAATACCGCTATCCTTGAATGAGATGGCAATCAAACTATTCTTGGAAACTCGTAATCGAGCATTATCACGCAATTCTCGCCTCAGCCGCTGGAGCTGACTGGCTCTTATTCCCCTTACCTTCGCTATACCCACTGTCTTATACGACTTGATAAGGTCTGCTATAAGTGCTATCTGCTCCTTCCTCCATGCCTTTCCCCTCTTTATCTTTAATCGCTTCTTCATCTCACACTCACACCACCCTCACTGCGTGCCCCATCGTCGTCTTCATGTAAATGGACGCGATGTTCTGCCAGCCACGTTCAAGATGTGATTCAACCGCTTTTATCACTGCCGCTGCGTTCTCTGCAATAGCTCTTGCGTCCATGCCCTTACGCCCTATATTCACCCAGAAGGTAGCGGTCTTTGACTTTATATTCACGGTTCGTCGCAATCTCATCAGTATCTGCGTTGGCTCAACTCCTGGTGGTATCGGAGTGGGCATCTTGCCTCTCGGTCCAAGAATGGTTCCAAGACTCCTCCCTATCTGAGCCATCAGGGATGCATCAGCAGCAAAGACATCATACTTGTTTACCAGCATTCTCGCTTTCTTCTTATCCATTCGCTTCAGTTCCGCGGGGTCTATCACCTCCGCACCAGCTTCTCTTGCCTTTAATGCTATCTCACCCGATGCAAAGACTCCTATCTTCGGCTCCCGGAAACTATTCGGTAAGGTAATATCGAAGTTTAATCTGTTCTTCGGCTGCTTCAAATCCACATTCTTCAAATTTATGCACAGGTCTACACTCTCAACGAAACCCCTCTTCTTCGAGTTAAGTGCCTTCTCCACTGCCTCCATTATCTCTTCTGGTTCCATCTTACTTTTCTATCACCCCGTCATATTTGCCTGCTTCTATATCCCTCATTATCTCCTTCGCATCCTTACCCTCCACCTTCACTCGCATTGAGACACAGGTGCCTATCACCTCTTTGACAGCGCTCTTCAATGTCTTTGCTAACATCTCCCCACGCTTCTTATTCGCTATCTCTTTTATACGCTCGATGGATATCTCTCCTGCATAATCGGTTGATGAGTCTGTCTTCGCCTTCTCTATCCCCAATGCTTCCTTTATCAATGCTGCAGTCGTTGGTGTACCCATTGCTCTTCTACTTATTCTCTTATTTCATATCCTTTATATTTTTTTCTCCTGAAAAAGGGCTCCCTGTATCTCATTGCCATTTTCAATCTGCTTATTATATGCTCGTCATCCACTCGCTCAATGGGTACGAGATTGTCGTTTCTAAGCAGGCAGGGCTTTATCATTCCTTCTGAAGTTATCCTCAGCCGTGTACAATTCGCACAGAATTCCGTATTGTCCATTGGATGTACAACTTCAACCTCCACACCATCCACGATATATTTCTGCCTGCGCTGCAGCCGCCTCGTCTTCACTGCCGATGCCTTCGCTCTCAGTTCAGCCTCAAGTTTATCAAAGTCAGGTCTGTAAATATCTATCGCAGAATTGAAAGAGGGTATCAACTCTATCAATTGCAGAATTACCACTTCTCTACTCCCAACACCTCTATCTCCTCTACCTCTATCCCTACCTCTCTCATTGCACTTCCGCACAAACTCTATCATATCCTCTATCTCATTGTCATTCACACCTTTCAGCAGCACCATGTTCAACTTGATGGGAGTAAGACCCGCATCAATAGCAGTGTAAATGCCATCTATCACCCTGCTGAGATTGTTTCTCGTGCGTGTGATGGCATCATACCTTTCCTCTCTGAGCGAATCAAGGCTGATATTCACGCGGTCGAGACCAGAATCAGCGAGTTCCGCTGCTTTACTGCTCAATAAAGTACCGTTGGTGGTCAGCGAGATGTCATCCATAAAAACCCTTATAGCCTGTATAATTGCAGGGAGGTCGTCTCGCAACAGGGGCTCCCCACCTGAGAATTTCACGCGCCTGATGTTATAATAACGAGATGCCACCCTCGCTATTGCTATAATGAGTTCAGCACTCAGGGGCTCCCCACCACTGTACTCCTCGCCCTCCGCATGGCAGTAAATACAATTCAGGTTGCATCGGTTCATAATGGAGAACCTCAAGCTCCTTATCTCCCTGCCGTAACTATCTATCAGTCCCGTCACACGCTTCCGCTTCCGTTCCTGCTCCCGCTCCCCTTCGCCCTCCACCATCTCTCAACTTCAACTTTCAAATTATAACTTATTCTGTATTCCGCGTGCTGCGAGTATGCCAGTAGCAGCGGCGTTGACAATGTCACGCGATAACCCCGCGCCATCACCTGCGGCAAAGAGATTGCTCACCGAAGTCTCCATATTCTTGTCCACCTTCATACGCATTGCATAGAACTTTATCTCGGGCGCATAGAGCAGTGTAGAATCAGCGGCAACACCAGGAATGATCTCATCCAGCTTCTCCAAACCCTCTATTATATCCATCGTGATTCGGTGCGGCAGTGCCATTGAGATATCACCGGGCGTGACGTCCTTTAATGTGTTCTTCACGAGGTTGCGATTTATACGCTCCCAGGTCGATCTCCTGCCCCTCCTCAGATCGCCCATCCTCTGTATTATCGGCTTACCACCACCTATCGTGGTTGCCAGCTTCGCTATTGAACGTCCATATCTGGTGGTATTCTCTACCGGCTCTGTCAGTTCCACCTTCACTAAGAATGCGAAGTTTGTATTCTCCGACTTCTTTTCTCTTAGAGAATGACCATTCACACCTATGAAATCGTCATACACTTCTTTAACCACAAAACCTCGCTCATTTGTACAGAATGTCCGTGCGAAATCGTCGTAACGCTTTGTTCTTATATGGAACTTCGGGTCCCTGTTTATCTTCGTCACCGGGTTCATCGTTATTGCTGGCACCTCCACTCGCACGCCCACATCTATTCCTGCATACTCAGCATCCATGCCATGCTTCTTGATCATCTCTTCAACCCAGGAAGCACCTACACGTCCCGGCGCCAAGATAACACACCTGCCTCTTATCTCAGTACCCTCTTCTGTCTTCACACCCACACATTTATTATTCTCTACGATAATATCTGTAACTGTGGTGTTGAGCAGGAATTCAATGCCATGCGCCTTGAGGTCGTCTTCAAATGATTTTATCACTCCTTTCGTCCTGTCTGAGCCTATGTGGCGCTGATTTATCGCTATGAATGATGCACCAACAGAAGCTGCACGTCTCTCCAACCGCTCTACATCATCGTCTGTGCCCTTATAGAGCTCGTTTGGCATGCCATGAGTAAGAAAAATACGGTCCACTTCGTTCACAAGCTGCCATGCTGTATCTGTATCGCACAATTCAGTAAGCTCGCCACCTATATCTGGTCTCAGGTTTAAGGTGCCATCGGAGAATGTGCCCGCACCGCCCACACCGCACATTATGTTGCAATCCTTACATCGAATGCAATTTCCGGTCTCCACCATCACACAGTGCCGCTCTTCTACATCCCTGCCCTTATCTATCACCAGTACTCGCTCGCCCTTCAATTCGTTCGCGGCGAAGAGCCCCGCAGGACCCGCTCCTACTATAATTACATCGTAATAACCACTCATGGTATCATCATTAATGAACACGGGCCGGGAGGGATTTGAACCCCCGACTGGTAGGTTAAGAGCCTACTGCTCTACCTTTCTGAGCTACCGGCCCACTTCCTATCTTAGTCTTATATCACTACTATAAATTTACTCCTATCCATTATATTACTATACTTATCAATCATGAATTAATCAATGAATTATGGGTAATGAACGAGCAGACGATGCGATTTGTGCATGCGAAATTCAAGCAGTATTATAAGCGTACGAGGCTAAAACTACCGTCAGACCTGTGGATGCGGGAATGGGGCTTCATATTCTTCGATCGGTATTATAGTTCAAAGACAGTGATGCGAAGGCATAAAGCCTTTAACTCCGGTACAGAGCTCCAGAGTTATATTCGGGATAATGCACCCGCACATGCTTTCCATTCCGCAGCCATCTATAAATTTCCCGCTGCCACCATGGGCAAGAAAGAGTGGCTCGGTGCCGACCTCATCTTTGACCTCGATGCTGACCATGTGGTGACCGAAGCGGAACTGGCGAGGTGTTCCTATGAAGACCTGCTGGCACTGGTGAAACGTGAGACATTGAAACTGATTGACTTCCTGCTCGATGATTTCGGATTCCATGAAGAGGACCTGGAAGTGGTATTCTCAGGGTCAAGAGGCTATCACATACATATAACTAATGATGCGGTGCGTCAGCTTGGTAGCCGAGAGAGAAGAGAGATCATAGATTACATCACTGCAACCGGGCTCGAGATGGATACTTTCCTGAGAGCAACCGGAGACGGAGACCTGAAGTTGATAGCGGAAGGCTGGGGTAAACGGCTACTCGATGGTTTGGTTGAATTCATGCATGAGCTCGCGGGGTTAGAGGAAGAGGAAGCTATTAGAAAGATAAGAAATACCACTGGTAGTGGTAGTAGTCTGGATAGGAGACAGATAAAAGAGGTTCTCAGGATAGCAAAGGATCAAACCGTGATGAATCGGATAGAAAGCGGACAAATACCCCGATTCTCCAGGCTTCCTGCTATATGGAAAGGTATTGTGAGATTGGTGACAGGAACAGTTCGTGTTGAGTCCGCAGACAGACCTGATGAACCCGTCACCTCGGATATAAAACGGCTTATTCGATTGCCTACTTCGCTACATGGCAAGTCGAGTCTGGAAGTAAAACCACTGCGAGTAGATGCAATCCCAGACTTTGAACCACTAGAAGACGCGGTAATCTTTGGCAACCCGGATGTTAAGGTCAAGGCTACACGGAACTCAAGCGTCAAATTGAAAGGCGAGCGATACGAGCTGGAGGGAGGAGAAATCGCCACATTACCCGAATATGCTGCACTGTATTTCTTATGTCGTGGTGCTGCCGAGATAGAGATGCGATGATTATACCTACACATAGCAAATAATCAAGGGGAAAGCGACAATGAGTAAACTCACCACATCTGGCGTTGTAAAAATCGCTGCGAGGACGAAGACCGCCACATATATGTATCGCCTGTATCCCTTCAGCGTGTTTACCTGGACGAGTCCGGAATGAACGACGAAACGATAACAATAACAATAACAATAGGCAGTTCAAACGCTAACTCCGGTATAAGCAGCGTTAAAAGCAAAAGAATACGTGAGCAAATATGTTAAAATGCACGTGAAATGTGTAGAAACGGAATGCATGGCAGGAATTTGTGGAATAGCAGTAACTCCTGACTTGAATTACTGGGACTGCCCGAGGCATCAGGAAATCATAGA
>JAGGRR010000142.1 GCA_021159465.1 Methanophagales archaeon | reverse complement strand
AGTGTGTTGGAGTAAATGGTTGCACCTATGATATGGACGCGGTCTCCAAATTCGTCAACTTTCTTCACATCCTCAGGTTCGGGTCTAGCCTGAAAGGTCCTTCGATTATCATTCCTTCATCAATCCTCATCAACTGGTGTGAAGGGCACACAGAAGTAATCCATTCTCTCTTGTATGCTTCCATAGAAGAGGGCATCCACTGAAAATTCTCTCGATTTATGTCTTTACAGGGATATACTGTTATGACCTTTATTTTATTCTTTTCTGACTGAAACAATGCTATTTGTCAAAAGGAACCTATCAAAGGATGACAAACATGGATTTCTGAGAGCGTGACTGAGAAAATTCAGAGTTATGGAGTGTTCAAAACACTGTCCGGGCAAGTGCATCTCGTTCTTTTGAGCTCTTACTCAACGCAAAGGTATTTACTTTCGCATTCATCTGATGACTTAGGGGGATGAGCGTTATCTTTTATCTTAGTTGGTAGTTGGTAATCTATTGTTAGTAAGGAGAAGAGATGGAAGAAGAGGAATACATACGGCACTTCAGCGCACTTGTGGAGCTGGAGCGAGAGGAGCAGATGAGGCTACACGAGGAGGAGATGAAGAGGCTCAGCGGACGGCAGCGTGAGGAAAAGGGCAGAGCTTTCATCAAAATGCGTGGCAAATCGCAGGGTCTGGGTCTGGGAGGTAAGTATATGGTAAGATTCACGAAGCAGAACGCAACGAAATTACCCGAGAGTGAGATAGAGGTAGGGGACCTCGTACTGGTGAGTAAGCCGGGTACAGTGCCATGGGATGAGGGTAATCCAACCGGTACGGTAGCGGAGAAGACATCATATTCGATTGTGGTGGCTTTTGACGATGCCCCGCCGGGATTTGTATTTCGTAAAGACCTCAGAATAGACCTGTTTGTTAATGATATCACGTTTCAGCGGATGAAAGAGGCTCTTAAGGGGTTCAGGAAGTTACCAAAATGGCGAAGAGAGAAGTTACTGGGAAAGAGGGAGCCGGAATTCAATGCCGGAGATAGAGATGGTGATGGTGATGAGTTAAGAGAATTAGAATTCTTTAATGAGTCGCTGAACAATAGCCAGCGTGAAGCAGTGCGGAAGAGCATAGCAGCCCGAGATTTCTTCCTCATTCATGGTCCTCCCGGCACAGGTAAGACTATCACCTGCGTTGAGATCATATCACAACTTGTGAGTCGAGGTTACAGGGTTCTGGCAGCAGCAGACTCGAATGTAGCAGTGGATAATCTGGTTGAGCGGCTGGACAGGATAGGGTTGAATGTTGTGCGGATAGGGCATCCAGCACGTGTGATACCTACTTTAAGGAGAAGAAGCATAGATTATCTGGTTCAGGACGAGCAGGATTACCGGAAGGCACAGGAGCTCAGAGAGAAGGCTTATGCAATTAAAGAGCAAATGGAGAAGTTCACATTTCCCGAGATGCGATGGAGACGGGGGTTAAGCGATGAGGCGATACTGAGACTTGCGAATGAGGGAAAAACGACACGGGGTATACCGAAGAAGAAGATAGAGGCGATGAAACGATGGATTGAGCTGAAGCAGGATGTAGATGCGTTGTTCAAAGATGCACGCGCACTTGAGGATAAAGCAGTGAGGCGGATTTTAAAGAATGCAGCAGTGATATGCGTAACGAACAGCACAGCAGGTTCAGAGCTGCTCGGGAGTGAGAAGTTCGATATCGCGGTTATTGATGAAGCGACACAGTCCACGGAGCCTTCATCGCTTATTCCTGTGCTCAAGGCGAAGAGGTTCATCATGGCAGGTGACCACAAGCAATTGCCACCCACGGTACTGAATGAGGAAGCAATGAGAGGTAGTCTGAGCAGGAGCATGTTCGAGCGACTCCTCGCTCTTTACGGAGATAAGATAAGGGTTATGCTTGAGGTTCAGTACAGGATGAACGAGGAGATAGCGGAATTTCCTAATAATGAGTTCTACGAGGGCAAATTGAAGGCGGATGAGCGTGTGAGAAGGCAAACCATTGCTGATCTGGTGCCATCCATCACCAAATTGGAGTTCGTACTGGCAGATAAGCCTCTTGTATTCATAGATACCGCATATAACACAGGATTCGAGGAGAAGATGAGACGGGGCTCGACTTCAAGAGAGAACGAAGGTGAAGCGAGATTAGTTAAATTCATCGCTGAAAGGTTATTAGAGGCTGGTGTGAGAGCACAGGACATCGCGGTTATCTCTCCCTATGATGACCAGGTTGCACTCATAAGGATGATGCTCAGGGTGGAGGGACTGGAGATAAAGACGGTTGATGGATTCCAGGGCAGGGAGAAGGAGGTGGTGATAGTATCCTTTGTGCGGAGTAACAAATTCGGAGATATAGGATTCCTTGGTGATCTCAGACGCTTGAATGTCTCTATAACGCGTGCGAAGCGGAAGTTAATCCTGATTGGGGATTCACAAACGCTGGGGAGTGAGAGTTGTTATCGCAGGCTTATTGCACTGGCGAAGTCTCGAGGTGGTTATAAAAGAGTCCATGATATAGATTTTCCGCATCATTATTTATATTAAGATAGCTTTGCTAATCAAGCTGTGGTGTGTGAAGCGATGCATTACATAATAACAGAGAAGGGAACAACAGCGAAGAGGATCGCATCCATCCTATCAGAAGGTAAAGCGAAGAAGGTGAAGATAGGGAAGATAGATGCATACGAGTTCGGGGATAAGGTAGTGGTGGGGTTGAGCGGGCATGTCTTCCGGATCGATTTCCCGGATTCTTATAATGATTGGAGTAAAATAGACCCATATAAGCTGATAGATGCCGAAATAGTGGAGGTCGCACTCAAAAAGGACCTGATTAAAGCACTGGAGCGGATAGCGAAGGATGCAGATGTCGTGACCATAGCCACCGATTACGATCGAGAGGGGGAGTTGATAGGTGTAGAGGCGCTCAATGTACTCAAGAGAGTGAAGCCTACACTCAAGGTTGACAGGATGCGATACAGTGCGATAACAGAGCAGGCGATAAAAGAGAGCTTTGCCGCAAGGACGGTAGTGGATTATAATCTCGCTGCCTCTGCGAAGGCGCGTGAGATGATAGACCTGATATGGGGCGCTGCTTTGACCAGATTTGTATCTCTGACTGCGAACCGGCTTGGTGATGGTTTCTTCTCCGTCGGGCGTGTGCAGTCACCCACACTCGCGTTGCTCGTAGATAAGGAGAAGGAGATAGAGCGATTTATACCGCGCAAGTACTGGGAATTGCATGCAACGCTGAGAACAGAGGATGGTGAGACTTTCACAGCGACACATGAGCGTGGTAAATTCTGGGCGCTGGAAGATGCGGAAGAAGCGAAGAAGAAGTTAGAATCAGCGAAAGAGGGTGTTGTAAGGGAATTAAAGAAGCGATTGCGGCGTGATAACCCACCCACACCCTTTGATACCACCAGTTTTATAAGAGCAGCATCATCCATCGGCTTCACTCCAAGACGGGCTATGAATATCGCAGAGAGTCTATACCTCCAGGGACTCATCTCTTATCATCGCACTGATAATACAACATATCCTGAGACACTGGACCTGAATGCGCTGGTGGGTATCTTCAAATCCAGCGCTGAATTTGGAGAGTATGCGAGATTATTGTTGAAGAAGAAGCAATTGAAGCCCACAGCGGGTAAAAAGAAGACAAAAGACCATCCACCGATACACCCCGTATCGGAGATAGCGCGTGATAAGCTCGATAAGGACGAATGGAAAGTTTACGAGCTTGTGGTCAGGCGCTTCTTAGCTACCCTCTCCGATGCAGCGAAATGGGAGGATACAGCAGTGAAGGTAGAACTGGGAGGCGAACAACTGGAGGCGAAGGGGCATGAACTGAAGCAACCGGGCTTCCTCGCGGTATATCCGTATCAGAAGAAGGAGATATTGAAGTTGCCTGCGTTGCGAGAGGGGGAGAAAGTCTGGTTAGAGGATTTAAAACTCGTGGAGAAGGAGACGAAGCCACCAAACAGACTTTCACAGGCGGGTTTGATAAAGAAGATGGAAGAACTTGGACTGGGCACGAAGAGCACACGGCATGAGATAATCGGGAAGCTCTATGAGCGGGCATACGTACAGGGCAATCCGAGCAGACCAACGGAGAAGGCATTTGCACTCATTGATTCCTTAGAGAAGTATGCAGCGATGATGACAAAACCGGATATGACAAGAGCTCTGGAGCAGGAGATGGACTGGATAAGTGAGGGTAAGCGTAAGAAAGAAGAAGTGGTGGATGAATCAAGGGAGATGTTGAAGGCGGTATTCCAGGAGATGGTGGAGAACCGCGAAGAGATTGCGAAATCACTTAAAGAGGCAGTGAAAGCGGATAAAATCGTTGGCACCTGCCCTGAATGCGGAGCGAACTTATTCTGGGCTACCTCAAAAAGGAGGAAGAGATTCATAGGCTGCAGTAATTACCCGGAATGCAACTTCTCGTTACCGCTGCCTCCCACCGGACGTGTGATAGTGACCAGAGAGCACTGTAGTGTGCATCCAACGTTATTCAAGCTGAAGATATTGAAGAAGAGCAAGGGTAAGGCAGGTAGGGCATGGGATTTCGGCTGTCCTTATTGTAATTACCTGCAATGGAAGAATAATAACAATAACAAGGATAGCAAGGAAAAGAAGAAGGAAGAGGAAGAGGATAGGGAAAAGAAGTGAAATACTTCATTTTCGTTCGGATATCTTCCTTCTCACTTCCTCCTCAAGACCACTGAATACTGCGAGCTTGTTCAGGTACCATGAGCATGGCACTCGCCTGGTTCGCAAGTCCGATTCCGCGAGGCTTATCCACACGCTGGTGTACTTCTCACCGCCCTTCACGATGATGTCAAAGCTCTCGTAATGTCTGGAAGAGATAAAGAGCATGAAATAATGGTGATAGTTATGGAGTTCCCAGTCCTTCACCTCTATACCCATTCGAGCGAATTCCGCAGGGTGTACCAATTTGAGTTCCTCCGGCTGTATCACAGGCTCGTAATCTACTCTCGACCTTATAAGCCCACCAGTATCTCTCGCAGCTACTGTGTATCGCCGCTCTATACCTTCGTGGATGATGGTGGCACTATAAAACGGCTTATTGTCTACAGAGCCCCTGAAATTCGAGACGACCTCAAACGGTATTGTAGCTCGTGATATGAGTCCGGTATCGGTAAGGATTCGATGAATCATATCAGGGCTCTCTTTGACTGTCTGCTCTATCTTCACCTCTATTGTGTATAACGGGTGGAGCGCAAAACCATAGTTCTTCAGTTCCTCTATCTTTATTCTTCTACTTATTGGTTCTATCATCTGTAATAATAGTACTACATAAAGGAGATAAAAGAGATAAAGGAGATATTGAATGTGGAGGAGGTGCAGTGTGAGTTAAAAGAGGGGGAGATGCTGGAGGTAAAGGGTTGAAACTCCGACAGAAGCATGATAAGACGATTTAATAACTCCAGCTTGAGCTTGAACTTGAAACTTGAACTTAAAACAGAACAGTCAATAGCAGTGTGAAAGTGACGAACCAGCAAAATGCGGTTATGAAACCTATATATAGCCAGTCCTTCGCCCCATTTACACGAGTATGCATGTACGGGTACACAAATTTCTGAGTTAGAATCAAAAGTAAAGCAATAAGCAACCAGTCCGTGGATACCGGGCTTGGATATATATTCAGCTTCTCTGAATCACTCTTTATTATATACTTATTGTCTATTAACCATTTATCCGCTCCTTCCTTAAGAACCGTGAGATTCTGATTCGCATCAAATGGGATACCCTTATCTTTAAACTGTGCAGATAGATTTGCGGGGATGAGGCCCTTATCCAGATAAGCAACCGCTGAACCGTCAGTGTTATCAACGACCATAAGAGGATAAGCAACGTATATAGAGAAGCATATAACACCTGCGAGAATGCCAAATAGGAGAGGTGTCAGTGTCTTCTTCAAATCCTCTATGTATTCCTCCTTCCCCTTACTCTTACTCCTATCCATGCTCACTCACTCTATAATCTCAGACACATATAAGCCTAAGCAATATCATCTCATGCTATGCCATGCTATCTGAGTTCTTCTTCATCATTCATCACTCTTTCTTAAGTCTTCCAGCCTGCTCTCTCCTCCTATCTCCTTTATCACTGCTACCACTGCTCTGGGCACCAGAGCCTCCCAGTTCTCTCCATTCAGCATTCGTCGCCTCACCTCACTCCCTGAATATTCACCGCGATTGAAGAGCAAAGGCGTTCGCACCGCATACCTCCGTTCCCTGAATAAACGCTCTATTAATGAGTTATTTGTATATACCATATCCACCGGTGGTATCAACGACTCGACATGCGATACCCATACTGCATTCCAGTTCACATCCAGAATAGGAACGATATAGAAATTCAAGATGCCGTCTTCCCTCAATGATTTTGAGATCATCAGATATCGCTCGCCTGCAGTGAAAGGATTCTCCAGCTCATGACTCCTCTGCGCTGACCCGATACATATAATCACCTCATCTACCTCCGCAGCTATCTTTTTTATCACTTCGTGATGTCCAAGGTGGTAAGGCTGGAACCTACCAATATACAAAGCCCTCATCAATCTTCAATCACTATCCTCAGTTAGACTCTAAGTCTTTTTGGCTTATATATTCCATCACTCTCCTGTGGAGTTCAAGCAGCAGTTCGCGCCTCGATTCCATCAGTACCACATCCGATGCCTGTAACGCAACCAGATTATGAGCAAAAGGCGAAGGGAACGGCGTCTCTATTGTAACTGCTTCTATCATGCCACTTTCAATCCCTCCAATCACTTCCTTTGCATGCTCGATGTCGAAGACCTCCTCCAATATCTCACGGTATGTCTCCTCCACAATAGGGAAGCCCTCTATCTTCTTCGCTACATTCAATATAGATGTGGAACTCCGTTGCTGCTTCCCTACCCCTATCTCATAACCCTTGTACTGCTTCAGCACCATCAAGCCGCGAACAGCGCAATGCCTGAATCTCCGCTTGAATAGTTCCGTTCGCTTTACACTCGCCCTTAATAGCTCCTCTATTGTTTCACTGCTCACTAAATTCGCTACGGTGCTCACGTCCACGCGTTTATGTGGCAATTTTAATATGAAACCGTTATCATTCACCGTCACAGAGACATTGCTCTTATAAGCACGGCTTATCGCATACGCATAAGCTCGCGATAGTGCATCCAGTGTCCTCCTGCCATAAAGTGCATGGAAGACAATATTCTGACGCCCTATATCATCATAATAAACCTCGATGAGAATACGCCTGTGATTGGGTATCACGCCTGCATACCGCTTTTGTGCCTCGAAATAAGAGAATATACTCTCCGCTGCACTCTCATCCAGATTGTAATCGCGTTTCAACCATTCCACAGCCTTATCCGGCTCTTTTTCCAACTTACGCCCCATCTCAGCCCTGAACTTCCCTATCTCTATTGCGGAATCAAACTCTAAAGGAAGCATCTCTCCTATCCATGCAGGTATGGTAGGCATACCCTCAAAGAGGTCCACGTATGCTCGCATACCGCGGACCGATATGAACTTATAAGTCCTGCCACCAAGTACGAAGGTATCACCCTTCTCTAACTTCTCCAGGAACGGCTCGTCTATTTCCCCTATCTTCTTCTTTGACTCCCGCTGGAATACCTGTACTGAACTCTCAGATGGTATCGTCCCCACATGGGTCATGTAGATACCGCGAGTACTTCTCCTCCTGCCAAATACACCCTCATCCGGGTCATACCATATCTTAGAATAGACCTTCCTGCTCTCCAGCTCCGAATAATCTCCTGCTAAATAGCGTAATACCGATATAAACTGCTCCTTCTTTAAATTACGATATGGATATGCCCTTCGTATTAAATTATACGCATCATCAACATTCCATCTCTGCTCCAGTGCCATGCCCACAAGCTGCTGCGCCAGTACATCCAGTGCCGGTCCTACCACGCGAACGCGGTCCAGCTTCTTGTCGCGTGCACATCTCGCCAGAACTGCGCATTCCACAAGGTCGTCCATGTCCGTTACAACCAGACAGCCACGTGCAACTCTATCCAACCTGTGCCCCGACCTGCCCACTCGCTGTATCAATCTCGTTGTGCTCTTTGGCGAACCTATAAGAATGCAGAGGTCAAGTGCACCTATGTCCATGCCCAACTCCAGTGACGAGGAGCATGCAACTGCCTTCATTCTGCCGTTCTTCAAGCCCTCCTCCACTGCGAACCTCGTATCACGTGATAAAGAGCCATGATGCGTCCCGATTCTATCTTTGTCTGCACTCATCAGTTTCGATAGCTTATATGAAACGCGTTCCGCACCTGACCTCGTGTTCGTGAAGATCAATGTAGAGTTATGCTGCTCCACCAGCGCCCGCACCTTGTTGTAGAGCGCTGCAGTTGTATCTTTACCACCGGTATAAAAATTCACAGGTGAATGTACACTCACTTCCAGGCTCTTTGCAAACGAGACATCAGCAATCAAACAGGGTCGTGGTTTATGCTCTTCAGAGAAACCCACGAGGAATTTCGCTACTTCGTCCAGTGGTGATATAGTGGCACTCATACCTATACGAGTGAACTCGGAACTACAGAAGTGCTGGAATCGCTCAAGAGTTATGCTGAGATGTGCTCCTCGTTTTGAATCCGCAACTTCATGTATCTCATCAACGACGAGATAATCCAACTCCTTGAGATATTGTTTGAACCTGGGCGCATTTAATATTATCGCAGCGCTCTCCGGTGTTGTTATTAATATATGGGGTGGCTTCCTGAGCATACTCTGCCGCTCCTTCTGCGTTGTATCACCGGTACGAACAGCTACGCTTATCTTCTTCGTGATGCCCGCTTCGTGCTCCATTATCGCTGCTATCTCAGCCAGTGGCTCTTCCAGATTCCGTCTTATATCGTTACCCAGTGCCTTCAAGGGGCTTATGTAGAGGCAATAGATTCTATCTTCGAGCTTATCCTGCCTGTTCAATTTACAGAGGTGATTTATAATCCCGAGGAAAGAAGCAAATGTCTTGCCACTGCCCGTTGGTGCGCATATCAAAATATTGCGCCTGTTTATTATCTCCACAATTGCATATCGCTGTGGCGGTGTGAAATGATGATATTTATTCCTGAACCATGTAGCGATATAAGGCTCTAAAGCCTGGTATATCTCCTCTTCTTTGTACTCGTGTGCTCTCATCATTCCTTCTTTCATCCTGGCAATTACCTCTTATTGTGTAGAGCATGTCCAACAATTACTAAACAACTACTAGATAATACTTACTGCACAGATATAAAGAAAAAAGAAAGGAGAAGAGAGAGGATTTAAAAGATAAGGACTA
>JAGGRR010000141.1 GCA_021159465.1 Methanophagales archaeon | reverse complement strand
GGGTCAAACAGTTATAAAATAGGACATATTCCTTTTTTAACACCTCAGTGGTACAATTTCACTTAACTCAGTTCCTCCACCTGACTTCCACCTCATCAGGTCTGAAATTTGGCTTCACAGCCGATTCTTGCAGTTCTATCGTCTGTCCAGACTCGAATTGAAGCAGCCCGAGATATGCGATCATAGTGCCGTTATCACGTAGATAGCGTGTTTCAGGCACGAAGAATCGAGCACTACGGTCCTGGCACATCGTCCGTAGCATCTGCTGCAATCGCCGATTTGCTCCCACACCTCCCGCCAGGAGCAACTCTTCTTTACCGCAATACGCCATTGCGCGCTCGGTCACCTCTGTAAGCATAGCAAAGGCAGTCTCCTGGAATGAATAGCATACCACTTCTCTCTTGTGTCCGGCATCCAGTGCATCCTTAGCAGCAGTGGTCAGTCCTGAGAATGAGAAATCCATACCCTTCACCACATACGGTAAATGAATATATTCATATTCGACACCTCTGACTCCTCTAGCTCTGGATGCCAGTTCTTCTATCTTCGGACCTCCTGGATGACTCAGACCCATGTAGCGTGCGAACTTATCCAGCGCATTACCTATACCGATATCCAGGGTCTCGCCCAGGATGCGGTAGCGCCCCGCGTGATATGCGAGAACCTGAGAGTTCGCTCCACTTACATACAGCACCACAGGGTCTCTCACACCACATTGCCATCTACCTATTTCTATATGTGCGATACAGTGGTTGACACCAATAAGAGGCTTTTTTAATGTGAGTGCTAAAGCTCTTGCCGCTGTCGCTACTGTCCTCAGGCAGGGACCCATGCCCGGACCCTGAGAGAATGCCACACCATCTATATCAGAGATAGAGAATCCCTTTTCTTTCGCTTTCGCGCCCTCTATCAATTCAGATACCACGCGTTTAAGCTCGGATGCGTGATGCTGTGCTGCTTCCCGTGGATGAATACCACCGTATATAGGCTTATATGCTGATTCTGCTTCGTATATTACTCTATCTTCGGTTACCAGTGCAGCACTGAGGTTCCAGGCTGTCCCTTCGAGTCCCAGAATGACCACCATTATTTATGCCCGTATTTTTCACAGTATAATAAAAACACAGTAAATAAAAATGTACTCTATTGAAACCGACAAACGAGCACTTTTACGGTACATTCCTATCGTTTATTCATGTGCACCCCATATTCTGGTTCTTCATAATCTTCAAAATCAAAACCTGAATATTGAAGTGTTTTTAGGTATTCATTAATTGGTATCATGAGCAAGAAGCTTGTGTTTCTTATATATCCTTCATTTAAAAGAGCTACTTTTATATTTATCCCATTGCAACAGAAATCGTTTTCATAGATGTGTTTTAGTTCCTTTTCGTCTGTCATCCTTCATAGAGCTATGTTCATATTTTATCTATCATTAACTGAACTGCGGATAAAGTGCCTAAAGAATGATCAAATCGAGTATGTTTAGCACATTGATACACTAAATCAGCTAAACCAAGTTGTTTTATCATCACTTGGGTCGTAGTCCGGTTTGGTATCCACCAATGTTAGAGAGCATTAGAATCGAATAGGTTTGAAGAACTCCCTGTCCAAAAACGAGGCTTCTATTTTTACTCTCATCGCCTTTAGCCAGTTTAGTCCGCAGAAGGTATCGCAACATCGGGCATCTTCCGTTTGGGTTCCAACACTCTGGTAGTGGGAAGTGGGAGCGTTCGGAATTACTTCTTAATACAAACAGCATTTATTATTTAAACATGGTGGAGATAAAACCGTTCAAGGCGACGATATTGAACCCGGAAGTGGCAAATCGAGACGAACTCATTTGTCCCGTCTATGACACTATTGACGCCGCTCAATACGCGAGATATTCGCCCAGAAGGGATAATGTCATCCACTTCACCACCAGGCGTCAGGGTATGAGTGAGCGCGAATTTGTGAGTTATGCACGTGAGAATTTAGAGCGTATGTTCAACGAGGGAATCCTGATAGAGTGTGAGAATCCCGCATTGTATATTTACGGAATCAGTTATAAACTCTCAAGCGAGCTCATGAACCAGATCCATGAAGAGAATAGAAGAGAGACTTATTTCGCTTTTGGACTCGTGGCACTGGTGAAGCTTGAGAAATTGAATGAACATCTTATATTTGGGCACGAGAATACCTTTGAATCCAATACAGATGAGCGATACCGGCTGATGAAGGAATGTGGCATGAATTTCGCACCGATTGTTGCAGCTTATAAGATGCCACACCATAAAATAAACCGTATTTTTGAACGCTACATAGGGTTTTCAATGCCAGGAATGTCAGTAGAGAAGAAGCCACTTGTAGATGTCTCCCTGAATGGTAGTCGGCACCTACTCTGGGAGATCTCAGATGATGAACTCGTGGAAGAGATTCAGCAGCTGATGCTTGACCGGAAGATAATGATTCTGGACGGGCATCACCGGTATACAGCCTCTTACTGGCTGAGTAAGAGTGGAGGACCAGCATATACATTGATGATGCTCCTCGAAGAGGACGATAGTGCACTCTTATTGCTGCCCTGGCACCGATGTTTAAGGAGATGCCGCATGCATACACTGTGGGAGCAGATAAGATCGAATTTCTACGTTGAAGCCTGTGATGATGGAGATGGAGATGGTGATAGTATCTACGCAAAGCTTCGTGAATGCAATAGCGATTTTGATGTCAGAGTATGCATGTATGATCGTGAGAATTTCTATCTGCTGCGCGCTGATGAGCGAAAGATAAGAGATCTCTCAGAGAAGAAGGGCGAACGAGTCGGGCTGGATGTAATAAGCCTCCATGAATGGCTCATTGAGCCTGTACTTGAAGGCAATCCAGCAGAGGAACTTATCTTCACTGCCAGTCCAGGAGAAGCGATAGAGGGGGTGAATAATGGTACTTTCAGAGTTGCTTTCTTCCTGAAACCGCCGAAGATGGCGGATGTTGAATATAAAGCGATGGTGGAGAAGAGGGATTTACCTCAAAAGTCCACACTCTTCCTGCCGAAAGTAGCAGAGGGCGTTGTGATGTGGAGGTTTCAGCGAGATTGAGATTGAAGATACAAATCCCGATTCAAGAAAGGGATTAAGGCAACTATTAACCCATCAACGTAATACTGTTTCCTGTCCATAACACCTCTGGTGAAATATCCGATTGCACCCTGTTTCTGTTTCGTATCATCCTCGCCCGTCAGCTCGTCCATCACGTCACCGAGTTCTATACCCCTCAAAAGCTCCTCGGTTATACACGATGGTGATTCAAAGAGAGGGGTACAGCCATAGCTTTTCATGCCCCGCTCGTCCATGATACACATCACACCAAATACAAACCACCTGTTGAATAGCTCTATTATCCCGCCCTCAATGCCCACGAAGAAGTTTGCATTTAACAGCTTCTCTTCATTACGGGCTCTCAATTCTAAAGCTCGATTCTCAGCGCCCTCGAATGTCTCATCACCCACCGGCTGGCTGGATACCTTACTATCCACAGCTATACCTGCTACTTCCACTTTATTGAAGAATATGGAAAACGCTTCCTTTGCTGCATTCAGTTTCACAGGGTTCCGGGACCCTACTAAAACCTTCACCATGATAAAAAGAATAGAGGGATATAGAATAATAAATAGTCAGAGGGGAGAGATAGAGGATATATGACCAACCGTACTGGATGGATTATAGCCATCGCAGCAATCTGCGTTTTCAGCACACAATTTGGTGTTACCGTGATTGCAACGCCGCTTGCATGGTGGGTGGTTGAGAAATTTGAAACCACGTGGTTTGTATCTTCACTGGTATTCGCAGCATTTACAATTGCAAGTACACCACTTGAGATCCCGGGTGGTATGCTATCAGATAAAATAGGCAGGAAACCACTAATTGTTGTTGGACTATTACTTTATGCAGGTGCATCGGTGCTATTTCCATTCTCTCGTACACCTTCTGACCTGATATTTGCGCGACTGCTGCAGGGCGCGGGTGCTGGCTTGTTTTTTCCTGCTATCACTGCTCTTATCACAGAGATGACGAGTTATAAGGATAGAGGGTATGCAATGAGTATCTACAATATTGGTATGGGTGCAGGCATGGCACTGGGTCCAGCAGCGGGCGGGTTCCTCCTTGCTATGTTCGGTATCTTCGTTCCTTTTTATCTCTGTGCTGGCTTCGCACTTCTCAGTGTGGTACTGGTGTTTCTCTTTGTCTCTGAACCCCTGTTAAGGGTGAGGAGCAAGAGTAAAAGAGTAGCATTATCACTGACTGATAAGGATAGAAAGGCACTGACATTCTCATGCGTGGTAATCTTCTTTGGTATAGGAGTTGCAGCAATAATGACGCCTGTTTTCGCGCCTTTCGCTGCTAAAGAGCTCATGCTGTCGCTATCATTTGCAAGAAGATTGGAGCTCATAGGGCTTATTCTGTCCACGATGCTTGCGGTGTTTGCGATACTACAGGTGCTCTTTAATAGATTGATGAAGCATACAGGCGAGCTGAACCTCTCCATCCTCGGACTGTTCATGTGTGCGCTGGGGCTGCTATTTCTTTATTTCGCAACCACACCGACAGAACTATTTCTGATAAGTATTGTGCTGGGTGCAGGTCTCGGTGCGCTCTCGCTTGGTACATTAACGCTGGCATCGAAATCGGCAGCAGGTAAGGAAGGGCAAGTGATGGGTGTCTATTACACGATGTTTTATGCGGGTCTCGGTGCTATTCCACTCCTCTGCGGCTGGCTATCTGATATCTCAGGACCGAGGATGCTGTTCCTGGGCTATGCATTACTTCTTTTGCTTCTGTGTCTCGTGTTGTGGGTGACGAAGTGATGCGAAGGGCAAAGTGCTTCCCACACAATTCTAAATCAACTCCATGGTGTTCATGCTGTTATAACCTCTCCCTGAATATACTTTCCTTTCCATAACCCTCTCCTCCACTCACCAATAAACAAGCTCTCTCGCACTTATCCCCATGCCTTCAGCCAACTGTATGAGGTAGAAAGCTAAATGGAAGGTACAAAACACTCTCTTTTCAACACTTCTACCTGTATATTGATGCAAACGCTTCAATCCAAGCGTATTCTTCA
>JAGGRR010000140.1 GCA_021159465.1 Methanophagales archaeon | reverse complement strand
CTGCTGCGGAAACAGAAACTAAAGTGCTACCAATCGGAAGGATAAGGAAAAGGGTATGAAGCTATACAATATCCCAAAAGTTTCTTCATTGTGAAAATGCTTCTTCCACATATCCCCAATAGCTATGTTTCTGTTCTCATTCCCTCATCCTCACACCATTGACCCACAGATAGAGAGCAGCATGCGATGCGGACTTCCTGACTTGTTCTCCATGCCAACAGCCAGAACCGCCTCCAAAGAAACTGTGAAGCCCGGCTGGTTAATCATCTTACTTTTTCTTTATATCTTACCCCTCTTATCAACAACTCTTACAGCCTTGCCCTCACTCCGCGGCAAGCTTCCGGGCTCGTGGAACTCTACTTTTGGACTTACTACTATCTCATCCTGGATACTCTTAGTAATATCAGCTTCAAGTTTCCTCAGCTTCCTTAAATCGCCGTCAAACATTTTAGGATGCAATTCTACTCTTACCGTCAATGAATCTAAACTGCCTACACGCTCCACAATGACTTGATAGTTTGTTGCGACTTCAGGAAAACTCATCAGGACATCCTCTATCTGGCTTGGATAGAAATTAACACCTTTAACGATGAGCATGTCATCACAGCGCCCTTTTATACGTGAAATCCGCACATGTGTTCTGCCACAAGGGCATTTTTCGCCATCGTCAATGACTCTGGCAAGGTCTCCTGTCCTGTACCTGAGGATAGGCATGGCTTCCCTATTCAGCGTGGTGATGACAAGCTCACCTTCCTCGCCGGGGCTAAGTTTTTCGCCGGTAGCTGGGTCAACGACTTCGAGAAGATAGCTGTCTTCCCAGAGGTGCATGCCGGCTTTTTCTTCACACTCAAACGCTACTCCAGGACCGTTAAGCTCTGACATACCGTATGAATTAAATGCACTTATGTCGAGTGTATCTTCAATCCTCTGTCTGGTCTGCTCTGAATGCGGCTCCGCACCCACAAAACCTATACGTAAATCAAACTCCTTCGGGTCAAAACCCTCTTGAACCATTACTTCGGAAACGTACAGGATGTAAGAGGGCGTTGCATGGAAGACCGTTGTATTAAAATCCTTCATCAACTGTATCTGACGTTTAGTATTGCCCACACCTGATGGAATGGTCAGCATACCAACCTTCTCAGCGCCGTAATGGAATCCCAGACCGCCGGTAAACATGCCATAACTGATTATATTCTGGAAGACATCCGCCTTACCTGCTCCGGTCATAACAATACATCTGGCAACGAGGTCAGCCCAAGTCTCAATGTCCTTTCTTGTATGGAAGATAACGGTAGCCTTGCCGGTGGTGCCTGATGATGAATGCATACGCACGATTTCCGCCCTTGGTACGGTCACAAGACCGAAGTCATAATTAGCACGCAGGTCATCCTTTGTCGTGAATGGAATCAGGGATACATCCTCGGGCGTAGTGAAACGGGATTCATCCACGTCCTTCAACCGTTTTCGGTAGAAGATGGACTTCCTGCATCGGGCAACCGTGTCCTTCAGCCGCTTAACCTGTAAATCCTCAAGTTCATCCCGGGGCAGCGTCTCGATATGTTTATCCCAGAAAGGCATGGCTATTAGCTATAATTGTTGTATAGGTTAGCATAAATATATTTCAGGGGAGAGAAGAATAAACCGCAAGACGGTCTCTTGATGGTGAAAATTCCAAATTCCAAAACTAATTCTAATGCATCTAATAGCATTACAAGAAGGGTAACTCATGCTTTTTTCTGTAAACCAGAGCTTGACAAAGGGCGATCAGGTCGCCTCTCTCATTTTCGACGTTGATAACGTACGTTCCAATTCTGCCGGATAAGCTCATCTCTTTCGCTTCCGCATATAAGACGTCTCCTGCCGAAACGGGTTTTATATACGTGATATTCATACTAAGTGCAACCGCCGCGGTTCCATGTGTGTTCGCAGCCGTCTCAAATGCCTCATCAATCAGCGAAAATATCGCCCCCCCATGCACCATACCAAATATATTCTCCATATCCTCTTTAAAAGTCATTTTAACTTTTGAGTACCCCTCATCCAATTCTATCAGTTCCATTCCCAGTTTCTTTGCATAGGGTTCTTCTCTAACACGTTTAATTATAGCATCGAAAATTTTGTTTTTTGCCTCCATTCTTGTGCCCCCTTATAGCTTAGTTTAGTAATATAACCATGATAACTATGATTTTAGTTTGTAAAGAATAAAGATTACTCTTTGCATCCTCTGCGTTCCCGTGCCGGTGCCGGATGCCGTATACTCCGCGGTTAGTCTGCCATAGTCAGGGTAGTTATCGAGAAAAATAGAAAAGTTTAAATAGCCGCTCAAATCTTAGTGGTGACAATAGAAAACTTGTGAGGTGTTTGATATGAAGATGAACAAGAAGTACGGGATTTTATTTGCTGTGTTAGTGGTTTCAGTCTTGCTTGTGTTTGCAGGCAGTGTGGGGCAATCGAAAGAGCCCGGAGTAGAAGAGATAAAGATAGGGGTTGTCGCACCTCTGACTGGTGGAGCGAGTACAACAGGGACCGATATGTGGCAGTCTGCGGTATTGGCGGCGGAGCAGATAAACGCTAAGGGCGGAGTTGATGTTGGGGGCGTTTATGTACCGATCACACTTGTTAAAGGAGACACGGAAACGAGCAGGGAAAGCGGTGTTAAAGCAGTAACGAAGCTCATTACGGAAGATAAGGTAGACTTATTGATCGGTGGTTTTTCGAGCGGCATAACGTATGCTGACCAGGTCGTTGCAGCGGAACACAAAGTGCCTTTCATAATCACCGGAGCGTCTTCCCCCATAGTAACGAGGAGAACCGATATAGATACATCCTACTTCTTCCATCACTGTCCTACAACAGACGACTATCCAGAAGCGACTTTGCTTTTTGTCAATGAAGTAGTAAAGCCCGAAATATATGAGCGGTTCAATTTTTCAGAGGACAGACCTCTCAGGTTAGGGGTTCTATACCAGGACAGCAAATATGGCGAAGGCGTTTACGAGGGTATCAGAAAGGCAATAGAGAAACACAACCTCAACATGGAGATAGTTTCAGCAGAGAAATTTAAGATGAGCGAGACGGATTTCAGGACTGTGTTAACGGTAATAAAGGAGTCTAAACCGGATGTTGTTTATGTTGCTGCATTCCTTAACGAGCAGACGCTCATAGTAACCCAGGGGAGGAAGGACGTTGGTATGAATACTATTTACCTCTCTGTCGAGTGTAATGACGACCCTGATTATTATACCGGGGTGGGGAGATGGGGAGAATACTCTATACAGGAGAGCAGATTTAGTCCTTATGCTATTCCCTCAGGACCAATCCATGAAGTAGTCGAAAAATTCAGGGAGGACTTTAAGAACAGGTGGGGTACATCCCCGAGTATGATGGGGGCATCGACATACGAGGGTGTTTACATCGCGGCGGAAGCGATTAAGAACGCAGGTACTTTGGATAAGGAAAAGGTCAGGGCTTCATTGGCTGAGCTCGAGATGCCGCAGATTGTAGAGGTGATGCAGAACGGTGTGATAAACTTTTCGTCAGATTATAGGGAGAGTAAATTCGCGCTTTACATGGAGCAGTTGATCTGGAATGAATCCGTGGGAGAGACGAGACCGAAGATAGTGTGGCCTGACAGCATAAAAGAAACTGATTTTGTACTCCCGGATTGGTATGAGCCCGGGAGTTCACCAGCTGCGACTGCGACTGCAACCGCGACTAAAGCGACTGAAGAATGCAAAACTCTGTGGTATTTCGATGAAGAAAGTCAAAAATGCCAACAGAAGGAGTTCTGCGGCATGTACATGTACAAAGGCTTGCGTACCTTTGAGACCGAAGAAGAGTGCAAAGCTGCGCTTGAAAAGTATCTTCGAGAGAAGAGAGAAGAAAAAGAAACACCAACACCAGAAGAACCAGGTTTTGGATCGTTTTTAACCATTGTCAGCCTATTAGCAATTGCATACATGGTGCAAAGAAGACGGAAGTAAAGGAGACAAATTTTGTACCGCCGGACGGCGAAACCCAGAGGTACATAATCTTTTTTTTTATATCTTTTTATTTTTTATCCAACTATGGAACCCGGTGTTTTAATACAGATCTTGGTATGGGGTCTGTACGCTGGCTGCATTTACATTCTCTTAGCGATAGGACTGAACCTGATTTTTGGCGTTATGAAGGTCGTGAACTTCGCACACGGAGAGTTGTTGATGCTTGGTGCCTATGCTGCATTCTGGATCTACACCCTTTCGGGGGTTAACCCCTATCTAATTATTGTTTTAGCCATGATTCTTCTGGGTATTATCGGTGTTTTCATTGAACGGCTTTGCTTCCGCCCGATAAAGGGTACAGGGAAGTTAAACGAGATCTTTCTTAGTCTTGGGTTGATTTATCTGTTTCAGAATTTAGCGGCTTTGTTATGGACAACGGACTCAAGGTCTATTCATAGTCCATACAGCAATGTGTCCGTTTCTGTGGGCTCCGTTCGGCTGCCACTGGATTATATCATTATTATCCTATTTACAATCGTATTTCTGATTGCCTTTCAACTCTTCATGAAAAGGACCACCATCGGGAGAGCGATGCGTGCTACAAGCCAGAACCGCGATGCGGCTGCTTTAATGGGCATTAACGTGGAGCGGATGGACATGCTCAGTTTTGCGTTGGGTTCCGCGCTTGCGGCTGCAGCAGGTAGCTTATGGTTGATAAGTGGTCAGATAGTGGACCCGTATATGGGCTCCATACCGGCAATAAAAGCTTTTGCTGTGGTCATCATCGGTGGGCTTGGCAGCATACCCGGAGCTATTGTTGCCGGTCTGACTTTGGGTATAGCAGAAAACGTAGTGCCATTATTCATGCAATCCTTTGCAGGTTTACTCGGCGTTTCGATGTCGTTCACCGCATGGAAGGATACGATAGCTTTCTTTATCCTGATTATAGTTCTCGTAATAAAACCGACAGGCATATTCGGGGAGAAAGGAGAGTAGCATAGAGAGTAGGATAAGAGATAAGATGAAATTAGTTAGGATGAACATGAACATGAATATGAAAACCTGGACAGGAATTATTTCACTGATCCTTGCATTTCTGATACCCTTAATCTTTGGAATCAATCAGTATTTGTTGACGGTTTTGATTATAATGCTTGTGTTTATCATATACTCATCAGCGTGGAACCTGCTTGCTCTTTCAGGTCAGGCTTCTCTGGGGCATGCAGCTTTTTTCGGTATCGGGGGTTATGTGTCGGCGATAGTAGCAAATACTCTTGGTATGCCACCGATTGCGGCAATACCTGTTGGAGGTTTATTCGCTGCGTTTATAGGTGTTTTGATAGGCTTAACCTGTATAAGGATGAGAGAGTGGTTCCTCGCCATGGTGACCTTCGGGTTTGCGATTATAGCTCATACAATAACCACGGAGCTTTCGTGGCTTACCGGAGGCTGGGATGGTATCCCCGCGAAGAGATTGATTCCCGTAACGATAACGAATTATATCATGTATGAGTATTATGTCATTCTACTTATAGCGGTTGCTGCGGTCGTTATAATCTACCTGATAACGAAATCGAAGGTGGGACTCGCCCTACAGGCAATTCGTGAGAACGAGCTTGAAGCAAAGGTGATGGGCATCAATGTAATAAAGTATAAGCTAATGGCGTTTGCTGTAAGCGCCTTCTTCACCGGGATTGCCGGCGCATTAGAGATACATCATTTCGGGTATATAACCCCTGAGGTCTATGGTATGGACATATCATTCTGGCCGATACTATACTCTATAAGTGGCGGGCTCTTTACCGTTAGCGGTCCAATACTTGGTACAATTGTAATTACATTTATCTGGGAGGTTCTGCGCGCTTTCGGTTTGATGTATGAGCGATTTATATTAATTGGTGTGATCCTCGTCCTTATTGTGATATTCCTGCCGAAGGGACTTGTGTCTGTGCCGGAGAAGATAAAATCAAGACTTCAGTTGTAAATGCACACGATATAGGATACAAGATACAAAATACAAGATAGAGTGAGAATTAGATTCCTAAATATGCGTTTTTCACATATTCATGCTCAAGAAGCTCAGAACCTTTCCCTTCTAAGATAATCCTACCCTTCTCCAGGACGTATCCGCGGTCAGAGAGCTCAAGCGCATGATGTACGTTCTGTTCCACAAGCAATATGGTAACGCCTTCTTCATTCAATTTTTTTATTACCTCGAATACCTGTAATACGAGCACGGGGGCTAACCCGAGGGAAGGCTCATCCAGCATCAGAAGTTTTGGTTTCGACATCAGAGCGCGTGCAATGGCGAGCATCTGCTGTTCTCCTCCGCTCATTGTTCCCGCGAGCTGTTTTTTCCGTTCTTCGAGCTTCGGAAAGAGTTGGAAGACCCATTCGAGACTCTCTTCAAGCAAATCCCTTGCTCTTGGCACATATGCGCCAAGTATAAGGTTTTCAAGGACGCTCATCTTTGGGAATATCTCTCTGCCTTCAGGAACGAGAGAAATACCCGCATCCACTATCTTGTATGCTGGTAGTCCTTCAATATTTCTATCCATGAACCTGATACTGCCTGACTTTGACTTAAGCAGACCCTGGATGGTCTTTACAGTGGTTGACTTTCCTGCTCCGTTAGAACCGAGAAGGGATACAATCTCTCCTTCGTTAACAGTAAAGGAGACGCCCCATAGCACCTGCACCTTCTCGTAAGAGACATTTAATTCCTTTATCTCAAGCATGGCATGGAATGGAATCACATATATATTTTTTCTCCGAGATATGAGTTTATAACCTTTTCATCCGCGGTTATTTCAGCGGGTGTGCCCTCCGCTATTTTTTCACCGTGATGCAGAACGACAATACGGTCGGAGACGTTCATTATAACCCTCATGACATGTTCTACCATGAGTATTGTTATTCCAGAGTCGCGGATTTTCTGTATCAATGAGATAGCATCATTACTTTCCTTCGGATTTAGTCCTGTCGTTACCTCGTCTAACAAGAGTAGTTCCGGGTCAGTCGCAAGAGCTCTTGCAAGCTGTATCCTCTTAAGTTCTATAACATTAAGGTTTTTCACCGGGTAATTTAACTTGTTCATGGGATAGCCGACGAATTCAAGACACATCCTTGCTTTTTCTCTTGCTTCTCCCATACTGATTTTCTCTGAATTACCGAACAACGCACCTACAAGGACGTTTTGAATTGCAGACAGTTCAGGGAAAGAGTGTACGAGCTGGAATGTCTTAGCGATTCCCAGCTTACACACCTTATCAGGACTCAAGTTAGATATATTCAAACCATCAAAGAAGATCGAACCTGAGCTGGGTGGATAGACACCACTCACGATATTCAGAAGCGTTGATTTCCCCGCGCCATTCGGACCGACTAACCCTACTATCTGCCCCTTATCTATTCTAAAGCTTACGTCTTTAATGGCTGTTAGGTTGTCAAAGTGCTTGCTCACTTCTTTTATGGAAAGCATTTGCTATCACGTTTGCAATATATTATGTATGTCATATAAATAACTTGTGTTATCAGTTTGCAATGGCATATACCGTCTCGGTGATAAAAGCCGACAAGCGAATTTTGGCAAATACACATTTTCGAGAGTATCTGAAGTATACAGAACAGAACCTATTGTTTTTTATACATAAAAATTATAGATTATAGATTGATCTGGTAAGTTATGATCGAATACTGGAATCCCCGTATCGAACGTATGCCGATCGAGGATTTGCATAAGATGCAGGAGGAACGGCTCAGGTATTTTGTTCGCTATGCCTATAATCATTCCTTATTCTACCGGCAGCGATTCATGGAGGCGGGTGTGGAGCCCGATGATATCAAGAAGCTGAGCGATGTAACCAAACTCCCTTTCACATCGAAGCGCGATCTTCGTAATACCTACCCCACAGGGATGTTCTGCCTTCCCGAAAACTGGGTGGTGCGGTATCATGTATCCAGTGGCACGACCGGGAAACCTACTGTGGTCGGATATACTCAGAGTGACGTTGATATGTGGTCAGAGTCTCTGGCACGAGGACTTACATCCATAGGTCTGGGGCGTGGGGACGTAATCCAGGTTAGTTATGGCTATGGACTCTTCACCGGGGGGCTCGGTCTTCATTACGGCTCTGAGAGAATTGGCGCCACGGTGCTTCCCACGGGCACCGGCAATACCGAACGTCAGATTGAGCTAATGCAGGATTTAGGAAGCACTGCTATAGCCTGCACACCTTCATATTTCCTATACATAAACGAGGTTGCACAAAAGATGGATGTGAGCATCCGCGATGATACAAGACTCAAGGCAGGCATTTTTGGTGCAGAGCCATGGTCTGACGAGACAAGAAGGCGGATTGAGGATTCCACAGGCATTAAGGCGTATGACATATACGGAACCAGCGAGATGAGTGGTCCCCTCTTCACCGAGTGCCACCTACAGAACGGTATCCACATCTGGGCGGATATGTTTCTTATTGAGGTAATTGATCCGAAGACGATGGAGCAAGTGGATGATGGTGAGCGTGGCGAACTCGTTGTGACCTCCCTGAATAAATGGGCTTTTCCTCTCATCAGGTACCGGATAGGTGACATCACTATACTGAATAACGAGCCATGTGAGTGCGGACGCACACATCCACGAATCATGAGAATTCTGGGTAGGACAGACGATATGATTATTGTGCGAGGAATAAATGTCTTCCCGAGCCAGGTCGAGTCTGTACTCATGAGAATTCCCGAGATTGGCGATAACTACCAGATAATTGTGGACAGGAAGGGACCACTGGATGTCATGACCGTGAAGGTTGAGGTAACTGAATCCGCATTCAGCGATAAAATTGCAGACCTGATGTCATTAAGCAACGAGGTCTCCAGGCAGCTTAAAAGCGTGTTGAATATTACGGCAGAGGTAGAGCTGGTGGAGCCGGGTGCGATTCCGCGTTCCGAAGGTAAGGCACGGAGGGTTATAGATAAGAGGAAGGTGTAAGAATGGAAGTGATAAAGCAGATTTCTGTCTTTGCGGAGAACAAGCCTGGCAGGATGGCAAGAGTGGCAAGGACATTAGCAGATGCTGGCGTGAACATCCGCGCACTGACAATTGCGGAGGCTGGTGACTTTGGCGTGATCAGGATGGTGGTTGATGATACGGAGCGGGGATATAAGGCGCTACATGATGGTGGCTTCACGGTCTCGGAGACCGATGTTCTAGCTGTGGAGCTAAAGGATGTTCCTGGCGGTCTCTACGAGATAGCTAATACTCTGGGTATGAATAACGTCAATGTGGATTATGCTTATGCGTTTGTAACAGCAAAGTTCAAGCATGCGATGTTGATACTCCGCGTGGATGATATACAGAGAGCCACGGAAGTACTGAACGAGGCAGGAGTGAGGTTAGCAACAAGGGAAGAGATACAGCAGATTTGAAATATTTCGGGAGGATT
>JAGGRR010000139.1 GCA_021159465.1 Methanophagales archaeon | reverse complement strand
AAACTTGTTTTAGCCATAGAATACCACTCTTTAAAGCCGTTGGCTTTTAGATTTACTCTGTCATCTGTGACAAAGATTGCTTCTCTTAGTGTCGTTTTGGTTGGAATTGCCATTTCTTTTGGTTTCAGGGATAAAGGAAGCCTACAAAGGCTTGCTGAATGGTGACATTTTGAAAGGGGTTAATCGATTACCATCGCGTCCAGCTCAAAAACAAAAAGTTCCTCACGCGTGTGTGGGCATTATTTTACGATTTGTTGGATAGGTTCCCACTGACCACAAATCTTATATTGCACCATTCTTAACTATAGCTGAGATACAAATAAATGAAAAATAATATAGCAATAGGAATAATAGCCACACTGGTGATCTGCCTGGCTATTGTGTGTGTCGCATACATCAATCCCGGCGTGAACGCGACAAGTGGAGAGGGTAATTCCACCATCTCTGTTTCTGGAACCGGGATTATAAAAACAGAGCCGAATCAGGCTAAAGTGTACCTGGGTGTGGAGACGCAATCGAGGGATGTAACAGAAGCTTTAGAGGAGAACTCTTTAAAGATGCAATCCATAATCAAAGCGATCAAAAAGCTCGGAATACCAAAAGATAGTATAGAAACGACTTATTTTAGTGTCTATCCGATTAGAGATTACGAAAAGAGCGGTGAAGACATCATTGGATACAGGGCGAGTAACGAAATAACCGTTGAACTCCATGATCTGGATAAAATAGGGGCAGTTATTGAAGAAGCCATGAACGCAGGCGCCAACAAAGTGAGAAGGATAGAATTCGGATTGACAGAAGATAAGAAGCGAGAGGTGAAGAACGAAGCGCTAAAAGAAGCCTGTAAGGATGCAAGAACGAAAGCTGATGCGATAGCCAGTGGTTTAGGTCTTAAAATCACCAGAATAGCCACGGCAAGGGAGAGTGGTACTTATGTGGCGCCATATCGAACAGAAGTATTTGGCGGTGAATACGCCATGCCAGTTCCAACTCCAGCTCCAAAGGCGATATCACCACCAATCGAGCTTAAAGAAGTGAAAGTCAGCGCTACAATTGATATCACCTACGAGTGCAGGTGAGAATTAAGTAACATCTATTAATATACTTACAGTGATAAATAAATAGGTGGAGAATGAATAATATATTGACGGTGTAAAATGAGCAAGCATCAGAAGCGAATAGCGGCACCAAGAAGCTGGCAGATAAGCAGGAAGATTGCCTGGTGGACTGTAAAGTCTAGACCGGGACCTCACCCAGGGGACAGGAGCATACCTCTGCTCCTGATTGTAAGGGATATGCTTAAATTGGCGGATAACAGTAAAGAGGCGAAGCGGATACTGAATGAAGGTAAGATTCTGGTTGACGGGCGTATAAGGAAAGACCATAAATTCCCGGTTGGTATATTCGACATCCTCTCTATTCCGGAGATAGAAGCGAATTACATGGTATTGATGGACAAGCGTGGTAAACTGTCACTGCATCCGATAAGCCCAGAAGAAGCCAGGAATAAACTCTGCCGCGTGGAGAACAAGCGGATGTTACGGGGAGGGGTGATACAATTGAACCTGCATGACGGGCGAAACCTCCTGCTGGGAGATGAGGATGGAGAGGTAAGAACACATGATTCTATCATGCTCACTCTGGGCTCGAACGCGATATCGCAGCATTTCGCTTATAAGGTTGGCAGTAAAGCGATGGTAATCGGGGGGAGGCATTCAGCGCAGATAGGGGAGATAGAGGAGATAAAGGTGGTAAGAAGTCCGGAGCCAAATGTAGTAATATTGAAGTCACTTGAGGATGGAACGAGTTTCGAGACGATAGAGGATTATCTATTTGTAGTCGGAGAGGATAAGATAGCGATACCGGTGAAGTGAAGTGAACGGGAGGGAGTAAATAAAGATGGAATCGAATCAGAATCCAATGAGGAGGATAGAAGTGGATAAAGTAGTGATAAACATGGGTGTAGGTGAGAGTGGCGAGAAGCTGGCAAAAGCAGAGAAACTGCTCGCTGAGCCCGCAATTGCCGGTCAAAAACCGATAAAAATCGCAGCAAAACGGACGATCCAGCCTTTTGGTATAAAACGCGGTGAGGCAATCGCATGTAAAGTCACTCTTCGGGGTGCCCGTGCACATGATTTCCTGACACGCGTATTTAAAATACAGAATAAACTTTATATGAGCCAATTTGATACCTCCGGCAATTTCTCATTCGGAATTGCAGAACATACCGATTTTGGTATTCGCTATGATCCAAATGTCGGTATCTTCGGTATGGACGTCTCAGTATCTCTGAAAAGACCGGGTTATCGAATAAAGGAGCGCCGGATACAGCGAAAAAAGGTACCAGCCAGGCATAGACTAACTAGGGATGAGTGCATAGCATTTCTTGAGAAGGAGTATGGTGTGGAAGTGGTGGCGGAATAAAGCCTAGCCAAAACGCACCATGCACCTCGGAATAATCACCTGTGAGATTCTGAGGCGTGAGATACATGATGTCGTTATATGGACCGGCATCAAGCGTGTATTCATCGTATTACCAGATACAACGAATCCCGCAATCCTCATGGCGAGCCGGGAGATGAATACGCGATTTCTTACCGAGCTCGCTAAAGAGGAAGAGATAGAGATAAAAGAGAAGCGTCTTGATGATATCAGGCGTGAGATTAAGGACAATAAGCTTATGGATTCGGTGATTATTATAGTGATGGAGTTAAGATTGCATGACTATCCCTGGAAGCTACTGGCTGCGATAGGAGATGGGTTGAAGGAACTGAGTCCAGTGGTTGATCTCGTCCTGCTTGGTTACGGGTTGTGTGGCTGCACATCAGACGAGCTGGAAGAGCTGATACGTAAAGTCCCTGTGCCCGTAGTGATACCGAGAGGAGCAAGAGGTGAGATATTGAACAATTGCATAGAGATTGCTCTCGGCAGAGAAAGGGTGCAAGAGCTGCTGAGCGAGGAGGCTGGTACTTTCTTCATGACGCCTGCCGGTGCTTCAATAATAAAAGAGCCTCAGGTGATTCTGAAATCGAGCATAAATATAACGGCTGGCGGCTGGGGCTACAACTACAGATGCCGGAGTGCAACAGCAACAGCAGCAGCGATAGATACTTCAAATATAATAAAACTGCTGAAGAATCATTACAAACGCGTTATTAAGGTATGCTACTCGGAGGCAGATGAGAGAGATGAGGAATTTGAAAGGGTAGTGAGGAATTTCGCAGCTAAATTTGGACTGATGATAGAATCGGTTAGGGGCTCTTCCCGCGCTATGACCGATGCCCTCGCCTCCTTCCTATCATCAAGTCATCAAGAACCACGAACACGAAGCTTAAAAGGTGAGAATTCGTGCCCGCCTCCCTCGTAAAATTTCGTGAACCACTCATAGAAATGCAACCTGATGGTGTGGATACCAGCCATTATCGCTTCAAGAACTATCACAAGTGCAGTTCCAAGCAAAAATACCAGCGCCGCCATTACCGGTCCTAATACAGGTACCGGCATCTTCAAGCACATAAAAGTGAAGATGATGAAGACCTCAATCAGAGCAGCATGACAGAGTGCGAGCGCCAGAATCCTGCCATAAGAGACGGTATTCGCGAGGAATCGGAAGAAATTCTCCAGTAGTGCATCTATTACACCATCGATGAGAATGATAAGATAATCCATGATGCTCTTCTTCCCGGCACTTCCACCTTCCCCTTCACCGCCCTCATGCCTTAATTCCTCCGCCACTTTGAGTATAAAGAGTAAAGCGATAGGTAAGAGCACGAATATGGTTACATTTCTCAGCAATACCGGTGTGTTGTGCTCCTGGAGCTCCGTGAAGTAGAAACCAAAGAGTACCAGTAAGAAGTAGAGAGCACCCGCTAAACACCATATCTTTACCAGCTCATTTACCATCCCTTGTAATCTCTTAGCTCGAACCTGATTTATCACATTGAATACCAAACCAAGCCCCATATGCGCCGCACCTATCAGGAGAGTAATAACAAAGAAGAGCTTTACCTGTACAATGGGCTC
>JAGGRR010000138.1 GCA_021159465.1 Methanophagales archaeon | reverse complement strand
TGGGCTTATTTCCCCTTCACGTTCTCTAATTTGTAATCTCCGTGTTCATCCACCTTCGGCTTTTTTGCAAGCAAATAGTAAGGAATAGCGAATATAAGCGCAACTCCGGTAGCCACAGCGAGGATTATAAGCGCAATCAGGACGCCCAAGCCTATCAAAGCAGCGAGTATAGCGAGGATTTTGTAGTATTGTAGCAGTCCAAGAAGTATTGCTACAGCGATAATAAATATGATGGCAGAGAGGATAGCATTTCGAATCATCTGCCTATCGTCTCCTCAAACAGTGTTCCGATGACGCCTGAAGACCCTGAAGTACCCTTCGCAGTACCCGGTAAGAACGGAGCTAATGCGCTCGCCAGGTTGTGCAGGGTCATTGATTGGATAAGTACCTTCCCCGGTCCTGTTAGAGTCGTCAGGAACAGACCTTCTCCGCCAAAGAACATCGTCTTTATACCCTTTACACGCTCAATGTCATAATCTACGGTGTCATCCCAGCCGACAACACAACCAGTATCCACTTTCAATCTCTGATCGGCATCGAGCTCAAATTCGACGAAATCGCCACAGGCATGTACGAAAGCTGTTCCGTGCCCGGAAAGTCGCTCAAGAATGAAACCTTCGCCACCGAAGAAGACGGAGCCTAACCTTCGCTGGAGTGCAACGCTCAGCTCTATTGTATCTTCAGCACAGAGGAAAGCATCCTTCTGTGCTATAAATTCTTTATCGGGCGCTATCTCTATCGGTTTTATTGTTCCTGGCGCGTTTCCACCGAAAGCAACAATGCCCGACCCGCCTGTTGGTGTGAATTCAGTGAGAAATATCGTTTCGCCTGCCATTTTCCTGCCTATTGCTTTCAGTAAACCACCCCGCATCTTCGCTTCCATGTTCATATTCGAGCTCATATACACCATTGCGCCTGCTTCTCCATATACCTTCTCACCAGAATTCAACTCCACAGTTACCAGTTGCAGGTTATCTCCCGATATTTTATATTTCATACGGCATCAAAAGTAAGGAATGCGTGTGAATATAAAAATATTCGATAAAATAAAAAAGAGGGTTGTTCATACTTTATACAATAAAAACCGAAAGTCTTTTTATTAAAATCAACCAAAAAATACTAAGTATCTTGTGTAGGGAAGATGGAGAAGGGAGAAGTATGAAAAAGAGAGTGAAAAGTTTGGAATTGGTAACAGCAACCCTTATGTGGACAGAATCGTGGGACGATAAGAAGGGAAGTGAAGGTGAAGGTCAAGGAGAGGGGTGATGGGAAGAAGATGAAACTGAAAGGATTGACCGTTTTTGCTACGATGGTAGTGATATGCGCGCTTGCGCTTACGCCGGCGGTGCCAGCGGGTGCGCAGTCAGAACCATCAACACCGTTTCTAATTTCTGGCTGGGTCAATTACCCTAATGGAGCTCCGGTTAACAATCCATCTGTGAGCATAAATATTACGAACACGTCCGAAGTACTCACGGCGGAGACGAATGCAAGTTCTAATTACTATCAGATATTAACATCATCGGATAATGTGAGCGAGGGGGACATACTTAACTTCAATGCGAGTAATGGCAATGTGAAGAAGTTCAACCACACTGTTACGGATGCTGAAATGACCAATGGCGGCTTTGTTCAGAACATTACGATTTCTGGTATTGCAAATCATGTGGTGATAAGTGAAGTTT
>JAGGRR010000137.1 GCA_021159465.1 Methanophagales archaeon | reverse complement strand
TGATATGATGATCCTTTGTGAATGGTTGGTGGAGGGGGTTGTTATACATTAATAAAATTTGTATAGCATACTCTGTTTACATCTTCTCTTTCAAGTCGATGAAAGAGGGACACGACCACGTTTCAAAAGTGGTGGCGATAATAGATGAACTTGCCCGAATCATCGGTGATTCCTATTTTGAATCCTGGATGAGGATGGAAGCTCACCTACTTGCATGTGAGTAGTTCACACAGCAGTAGCGGCTTTTAATGACTTTACAAAATCCTCCAGTTTCTGCATTAGATTCTTGCCGCTCCCCCCTCCCTCCTCTATCATCCTTATTATCGCACTGCCCACAATTGCTCCATCTGCAAGTTGACATACAGTTCTTACATGCTCGGGCTTTGAGATACCGAAACCAACAGCCAGTGGCACTGTTATCTTCATCGCCGACTCCTGCTCCCTTATACGAGATATAAGAGGCGCTATCGCATCAGAGAGCCTCTCCCTCGCTCCCGTCACGCCGAGCAGAGATACGACGTAGATGAAGCCAGCGGCAGCATGCAGAATCTTCACCATTCGCTTCTCTGTGGTCGTGGGTGCGATAAGGAATATCAGATCGGTTTCATACCTGCTGCAAACATTCAGCAGAGGCTCTGATTCCTCCACCGGTAAGTCAGGCACTATTATACCACTTATACCCGCACTTTCGCAATCGTTCACAAACTGCTCCAGTCCCCGTTGCAAGATGAGGTTATAATAAGTAAGACAGACCTTCTCCACACCTTTTATAGCCGATGCAACGTCGAAGTATGCATCAGGGTTCATGCCAGCACGTAAACTGCGCTCACTCGCTCGCTGTATCGTAACACCATCGGCAATAGGGTCAGAAAACGGTAGACCAAGCTCCAGTATGTCCACACCACCCCTCATCAATGCACCTGCTATCTCGGGGGTTGCATCTGCATCAGGATAGCCAGCGGTGATGAAGCCAATCAAAGCTTTCTCTCTTCGGCTATTCAGTTCATCAAACTTATCTGCCAGCGTCATTTTTTATGACTCATTCTCTCCCCTGCTTCTGCTTAAAAAGCCTCTTATTTTACTAAATACAAATAATAAATAAGTTTAGTTAGATTAGTGTTAGTATATGAGTATAGGTAGTAGTAATAGTAGGTGAGTGAAGCAAATGAAGAAAGTAGTACTGGCATACTCCGGTGGACTGGACACCTCTGTCTGCATCCCACTGCTCAAGGAGCATTACGGGTATGATGAGGTGATTGCAGTAACAGTGGATGTGGGACAGCCAGAACAGGATTTGAAGGAAGCGCGAGTGCGAGCAGAGAAGCTGAGCGACTCCTTTGTCTTGGTAGATGCGAAGCAGGAGTTCGTTCACAACTGCATCTTCCCGCTGATCAAGGCGAACGGCTCCTATGAGGGATACGTTCTTGGTACTGCAATGGCAAGACCACTGATAGCGAGGCATGTGGTGGAAGTAGCCCGGAGAGAAGGCGCGAATGCACTCGCTCATGGCTGTACGGGCAAAGGTAACGATCAGCTCAGATTCGATGCGGTCTTCAGAACCACAGATCTTGAAGTAATTGCACCGATGCGGGAACTGAGTTTAACGCGGGAGGAGGAGAGGCGATATGCAGCAGAGCATGGCATCTCTTTTGAGCACGGCAATGATAATAATAAGAGATGGAGCGTGGATGAGAATATGTGGAGCAGGAGTATAGAGGGGAGCGAGCTGGAAGACCCGGCGTTCTCACCGCCGGAGGAGGTATTCCACTGGACTGCCTCTATTGAAGAAGCACCAGAAGAACCGGAACTATTGCAGATATGTTTCGAGGGGGGAGTACCAGTCTCAGTGAATGGAGCAGAACAGGACGGAGTCGCATTGATAAGGATGTTGAACGCCATTGGCGGCAAGCACGGGATAGGCAGGACGGACATGATAGAAGACAGGGTTCTCGGGTTTAAAGCGCGAGAGATTTATGAACACCCTGCTGCTACTATCCTATTAGAGGCGCATCGCGATCTCGAACAGCTCATATTGACGAGAAACGAACTGAGATTCAAGGAACTGGTTGATAGAGCATGGAGTGAACTGGTCTATCAGGGTCTGGTCATGGACCCTCTGTTTGATGCTCTCAATGCCTTCATAGATAAGACGCAGGAGCGTGTGAACGGCACGGTGTATTTGAAGCTGAACAAGGGTGTTGCACGGGTGGTCGGGCGCGAATCGCCATACGCACTATACTCAAAGGATGTCTCGTTCGATGTGAAGCGAGACCAGAGAACTGCAGAAGGGTTCTCCATCTATCACGGGTCTCAATCGAGGCTGGCGGCTATAACAAGAGGAGGTGATAAGAGATGAGTATGAGTGAAGTGGATGAAAGAATAAAGATAAATATCTTCAAGATAGGTAGTTTGTGGTGTTTCAAGTATTTCTTTGATGACCGTGAGATATTTGATACGCTCTCAGCCTATTATAATCGTGTGAAGTACAGATTCGAGCTGAAGAACACCGGTGAACGGAACAAGGTGATGAAATATCTTGAAGGTAAAGGCTTTGAGCTCATACCCGTTGAGGATTTGGCGCCATATACTGTGAAGATAGACAGGTTCAAGAGATATGCCCCCATATTGAAGAACTCGATCGAATCAGTAGAGCAGGAAAAAGCCCGGCTGTTCATAATGAAAGACTTAGCATCGGTGGAAGAAGCGATAGCGAAGGGTGCAGAGAAGAGTTCCGAGTTACCGTTCTGAAATTGTCTCTCGTGTCGTATCTCTATCATGTAATTCCAGGGCCCGTGGCTTAGCCAGGATAAAGCACCGGCCTTCTAAGCCGGGGATCGCGGGTTCGAATCCCGTCGGGTCCGTTAATATAACTATACTATAATACTATGACAGCAATGAGAGAAGCGAATGCAGCAATAGTGGAAAGAGCGAAGAAGTATTTCGGCGAGATAGTGGAAGAGCAATTGAGTCGTATTCAGCGTTTGAAGGAAGCAAATGCAAATGCAAATGGTACACCGTTGAATTATGCATTGGAGCGACCCATTGTGGTGGGGTTCGTTGGTGGTGATGGTATCGGACCCTATATAATAAAGGAGGCGGAGCGAGTATTACAGTTCCTGCTTGATGATAAATTGAGCACTGGTGAGGTCATCTTTCGTGAGATAGAAGGTCTAACTATAGAACGTCGTGCGAAGCTCATGCAATCGGTGCCAGAGGATGTAATGGACGCGATTAAACGTTGCCATGTAATTCTGAAGGGACCAACAACAACGCCCAAAGCGGGTGACCCATACCCGAATCTGGAAAGTGCGAACGTAACGTTAAGACGGGAACTGGACCTGTTTGCAAATGTCCGCCCTGTAAAGATACCAGAAGAGGGTATAGATTGGGTCTTCTTCAGAGAGAATACCGAGGGCGCGTATGCACTTGGAAGTAGGGGTATAAACGTAACAGAGGACCTGGCAATTGATTTCAAAGTCACCACTACCATAGGTGCCGAGCGGATAATACGCATGGCATTTGAGTATGCGAAGCAAAACGGAATCAACAGGGTGACAGTAGTAACGAAGGCGAATATAATAAAGGCAACTGATGGTAAGTTCCTCAAAGAAGCGGAACGCGTTGCTCGTAATTATCACGATGTCGTATGGGACCACTGGTTTGTGGACATATTTGCAGCGAAGCTGATGGATGCGAACCGCAGGCGTGGATTCCGGGTTATTGTGCTCCCTAATCTCTATGGTGATATAATTACAGATGAAGCAGCGGAGCTTCAGGGCGGTGTGGGCACAGCGGGTAGTGCCAACATAGGTAACAGATATGCAATGTTTGAGGCTATTCATGGCTCCGCATTGCGAATGGTAGAGGAGGGGCGTGCTATTTATGCGAATCCTACAAGTATCATGCGTGCGGCTGCAATGCTACTCAGGCATATAGGATTCATGGCAGAGGCACGAAGCCTGGACACGGCTCTTGATGTCTGCACAAAGCAATATATCATCACGGGCCGTTCAGATGGTCTCACATGCACTGCATTCACTGATCATCTGTTAGAAACCATCAAGAACCAGAAACAATAAAGAGTGGCAGGCTTGTTTTCTGCTTCAGCACCTACACCGTCGTGATTTTCGCGATGTGGTGGGGCGGGTTCATTGTCGCACAGATCATCGTCTGGGTGTTGTTTCTCCCCGGCATGGTGGGGCTGTGGATCTGGGAATCTGAGAATCCTCCTATCCAGCTCTGGTACGCCTATTGGCATCAGGAGGAATCGTGGACTGGACTGTCCTTGCTGTGTCCAGCTCATTACGAGCCGTGCGATAGACGTCTCTGTAGCTCCCCAGAGTCGACCGAGTCGAGCCAACGGGACATCGTCAGGTAACATTACAGGAACTTAAAGGTATTTAAAGGTATTTCATAGGTGTTTGGATAAGAGATTGTGATTCCAACTATTGGAACTGTTTAAGCTATAAAAGTGACTATTTTACACGGTGATACGATACATGAATCTTAACGCTTAGATTTGGTGTGCGTTTTCTGAGCACTATCCGGGGACTGAAGCGGAAATACGAGGAGAAAACAGGGGTGAAACTGAGCATAAGTAGTTTTTACGAACGATTCACACCGAAGATTGTCGGGTTGATTTCCTTTAGAGGTGCGTGCTCCATGCGATTGAGTTTCGAGCACAGCAACCCGGTCGTGTTTTGGGCGATAAATATTTCCCTGGTTCAAGGGCTGCATCCTGCTCCTCGATCTCGGATACTTCAAGTACCTTTTCTTCGACAGAATCGCCCGCTATGGCGGCTATTTCATTAGCAGGCTGAAGGGAAATGTCAACCAATACACGCATTTACGTTGGGCAAAAGTCTTCACCGAGCAAGCAGACCGATTTTTAACAGAAGTACTCGAGTGTGTGAGGCTGAAACTCGAACCGATATGCTCACTTTATACAACATTTACCTCGGCTATGGATGCAATCCAAATGTCAAGCGAGAGAAGCTAATGGATAGATGGGTTACTTAGCCGAACACACATGGTCATCTCTCAACCTTTTCACAACCTCGTGCATACTTCCGCCTTCTCTATCAAATCGAGTAGCTTATCCGGCTCAAATGGCTTGTATAGAACGGTAAATACACATGCATTTAACGCTTTGTTTATTAATGCTCCCATCGCATAAGCACTCATCATAATCGCGCTCGTCTTTGGACTGATTTTTTTTATCACCTTGAAAGTATCCATACCATTAATCCCGGGCAATTTAAATTTACAATTTAATGTCTAAGACAACAACGTCAAAAAATCTTTCTTTGACTTTCGCTTTCATAATTGTTTCCTTGCCTCCTCATGCGGATTCTGCATCAAAACCTGCCAGTTCCAGTATATCTGCAAGCGTTTCACGCAGTTCAGAATTATCATCCACGATCTGCTCGCTTCCTATCATTTCCTGCATTTCCTGCTTTTCGTTCAGGAAGAGGCAGCTTTATAATAAACGTACTCCCTTTCCAACTTCACTCTCCACCTCTATTTCCCCTCCATGCACTTCCACGTATCTCCTACATAAAGCAACCCCTAAATCAACACCACGAGATTTCGTAGTGAAAAGAGGCTCGAAGATTCTCCCCCTGCTCTCCTCGGATATGCCTTCGCCGGTATCCGCATACTCATTTCTATATCCCCTTCCTCTTTATTCTCCTCTCTTTTTATCTCTAACGAGCCTCCTTCGGGCATTGCTGATATTGCATTTGTAATTATGAGTGCACATACCGCTATTGTAAAAGCAATATAAACAATTTATTATTCTGCTTTGCCTTTCATGATACATGCCTGAGGTTACTACTATCTCCAGCCATGATAATTGAGTTTTGATGAACGATATTATTATTTAACCTTTTCTAATTTTTATTTTCTTCGGCTTGTGTGTGAACAGTGTCAGTATTGCAATGGTTATTTATTAATATAATGGATAGCAAGGTATAATAGGATAGGGGGTTAAGGATAATAATGGTGGTGGAGATAAAAGAGCGGGGATACGTGAGATTACCAGCCTTTTTAGAACGTGGTTTTTCTGATTTGAAGCGCGAGGTGGTAGCGAGGCGGAGATGCAGTATGTGTGGAACCTGTGCTGCTTTTTGTGATAAGATAAGGATAGAAGATGGTGAACCGGTATTCATCGAGGATTATGATACCGTCTGTGGACTGTGCTATACATTCTGCCCCAGAACCTTCTTGCCACAGGCGGAGATAGAACAGAAGATATTTGGTAAAGTCAGTAATGATGACGATGTTCTTGGCGTATATCGGGCATGTTACGAAGCACGTACAAAGAAGGCTGATATAAGGGAAAAAAGTCAGGATGGAGGTATAGTCACTTCAATACTCGCTTATGGACTGGAAAAACAGGCAATAGACTGTGCGGTACTCACTACTGCGAATGGTGATTGGAGACCCCGGACGGTGGTTGCGAGGGATTATGAAGCGCTGAAGGAAGGTGCAGGTACCAGGTATACCCTATATCCATCTGTCATAGGTGTAAGAGAAGCGCAGGAAGAGGGCTGCAGTGCCATTGCATTTGTTGGCCTGCCATGTCAGATACAGGGTTTGCGGAAGGCAGAGGCTGCGAATGCGAATCAGCCATACGAACTGCGAATTGAGGATGTAAAATTGTTGATAGGGTTGTTTTGTACCAAGAACTACAATGAGGGGCTACTGGATTTCGTGAATGAGCGGGTGCCACTGGAGCATGTGAAGAAGTTTGATATAAAGGGTAAAGAACTTCTGGTATATGATAATGATGGAGAGACTATCTCTATCTCACTGGATGACTTAGAGGGTTTTGTGGGGGATGGATGTTCAGTTTGCACAGATTTCACTGCGGAATTGGCTGATATCTCTGTAGGCGCGGTAGGCTCTGCTGATGGCTGGTCAACCGTTATCACTCGCACGGAACGGGGTGATGAACTGGTTAGAGGCGCCTCAGAGAGTGGATATATAGAAGTAAAGGGTATACAGGCGAAGGGTCTGGAGCTGGTAAAGAGGCTGGCAGCGAAGAAGCGTAAGCGAGGAGAGAAGTCAGAGCTGTAATTGTAACAAGAATAAGTACCGGGTACCCCCGTACCTTGTGCCCTTCATCTTAGCCTTACAGCCTTCCGTCACGCATCCTTCTCACACTGTGTGTACGAGCAGCAATATCCGAATCATGTGTCACTAGTGGTATTTATTTCATCTATAAAGACTAAGACTGCACCTCCTGTCGGTTTGTCCTAATACATAAAGTATAATATTCCTTTGGTAAAGCTTTCTTTTTGAAAGAAAGGAGTTTTTTAATCATTCTCTTTCCTTAAGGGAAGTATCTTTTATAGTATGGTGTGGTAACTAATAACTATTATAAGAAAAAGAGGTGATTGTATATTCATGTATAAAGGAGAGAAGGAGAGATGAAGGAGAAAGATGAGAAAAATGAGAAAGATGAGAAAGATGAATCGGTGGTGCTCCGTGTGGCGGAAGCATACCACCGTGATGCCGGGCGAGGCATAGCAAGGATTGATACCGATACTATGCGGAAGCTTGGTGTGGTTAGTGGCGATGTAGTGGAGATAGAAGGTAAAAATGTCGCAACTGCTATCGTTTGGCCTGGCTATGCACCTGATAGTGGTAAATCAATAATCAGGATTGATGGTAATATAAGGAGTAATGCCGGCGTTGCCATTGATGACCGTGTACGTGTACGCAAGACGAAGGTGAGAGATGCGAAGCGAATTGTACTCGAGCCCACACAGCCGGTAAGAATTGCAGGAGGTGAACGGTACTTAGCGAGGATACTGAAGGGGCGACCGATAACAAAGGGACAGATTATCAGGGTTGAGATGCTTGGTAACCCCATTACTTTTGTTGTCACCAATACTGTGCCACTGGGCACTGTGATACCGAAGTTAGATACCGAGATAGTGCTACGCAAGGCACGTGAGGAGCGAATTGGGGTGCCACATGTGACTTATGAGGATATCGGAGGCTTACAACGCGAGATTGGGATGATAAGGGAGATGATAGAACTGCCATTGCGGCATCCTGAGCTCTTCGAGCGGTTGGGCATCGAGCCACCGAAAGGAGTGCTGCTTCACGGTCCCCCAGGCACAGGTAAGACATTGATAGCAAAAGCGGTAGCAAATGAGACAGATGCGAATTTCTATTCCATCTCCGGTCCTGAGATAATGAGTAAGTTCTATGGAGAGAGCGAAAAGCATCTGCGTGACATATTCGAGGAGGCGGGTAAGACCGCTCCTTCAATTATCTTCATTGACGAGCTCGATTCCATCGCGCCGAAACGCGGCGAGACAACAGGAGAGGTAGAGAGGCGAGTGGTGGCACAGCTGCTCGCTCTTATGGACGGACTGGAATCTCGTGGACAGGTGGTGGTTGTTGGTGCTACAAACAGACCAAATGCACTTGATGAGGCTTTAAGGCGTGGTGGACGGTTTGATCGAGAAATAGAGATAGGTATACCAAACAGGAACGGTCGGGAGGAGATTCTGCAGGTACATACGCGTGGTATGCCTCTTGCGGATGATGTAGACCTGAAAGAGCTTGCGGACCTCACACATGGATTCGTAGGTGCCGATCTTGCAACTCTGTGTAAGGAAGCGGCAATGCACGCACTCCGCAGAATACTGCCAGAGATAGATATGGAGAAGGAGATACCACAGGAAGTAATGGAGAAGTTGCGGGTGACGAGGGAGGATTTCAAAGAGGCTTTGAAGAATACCGAGCCTTCTGCGCTCCGTGAGGTCTTCGTTGAGGTGCCAAATATCAAATGGGATGATATTGGTGGTCTGGACCGAGCGAAGCAGGAATTGAAGGAGGTTGTAGAGTGGCCTTTGAAATATCCTGAAGCGTTCTCGCATCTGAAATCCAAGCCACCAAAAGGGATCCTCCTCTTTGGTCCACCCGGCACAGGTAAGACGATGCTGGCGAAGGCTGTGGCAAATGAGAGTGAGGCGAATTTCATATCCATCAAGGGTCCAGAACTACTATCCAAATGGGTAGGAGAGAGCGAACGTGCAGTTCGTGAGCTATTCAGGAAGGCGAAACAGGCAGCTCCATGTATCATCTTCCTTGATGAGATAGATTCCATTGCCCCGGTCCGGGGTGGCGGTTATGACTCACATGTGACGGAACGAGTGGTCTCTCAGATGCTGACCGAGATGGACGGACTGGAGGAGCTGAAGGAAGTAATCATTATAGGAGCGACGAATCGCCCAGACATGGTGGACCCCGCTTTGTTGCGTCCTGGACGGCTTGACCGGTTGATATACATCCAGCCACCGAGTAAAGAGGAGCGTAAGAAGATATTCGAGGTGCATCTGAGAGGTAAGCCGATAGCAAGTGATATTGATCTTGATGAGCTTGCAGATAAGACCGATGGCTATGTGGGAGCAGATATAGCAGCGATAGTGAGGGAGGCGGTAATGAATGCCTTAAGGGAGTTCATCGGCTCTGGTGTCTCGGATGAGCATGTGAAGGAGGCAGTGAAGAACGTGATGATAAAGAAGAAGCATTTTGATGCTGCTATTAAGACTGTTAGACCTACTATTCTACCCAAAGGCCAGAACGAATTCAAAGAGAAGGCAGAAGATTTCGTGAAGTACGCATATGTATAAAAAGCAAAAAGCATAGTGAAAGGAGAAGAGTGACCATTTCTCTACTTCTTATTTCTTTTTTATTCCAGTACAATTTCACCTTTCCAGGCATTCCATATCTTAGCTACAATAGCAGAGAGTGAAAATAATACGGAAATCAGTGCCAATCGTAACATTCTATTCTTATCTATCTTTCTTCTCTTCTCTTAAGAAAAGTTCGATTGGCTCCTATTATGTGTTTGCAGGACTATTGATCGTGCTTCAGTGGTGTTAAAGAAAACTACCAAATCAGTGCAAATTTATAGTCCCCAACAAAACTAAATCCACGATGGGATAAACTTTTCGATCCACGACTTAGCAAAT
>JAGGRR010000136.1 GCA_021159465.1 Methanophagales archaeon | reverse complement strand
TTATGCGTTCGCAATTCCATCCACTTCAGCCATACCGCTTTGTCATTTCGCGCATTCAAGAAGTTACCATCGGCATCTTTAAGGAAGTAATTCACAGCGAAGATACGTGGAGGATTATCAATCATACCGAATCTCAGATGGTTCTCTATGTATCGTCCGATAGGGATAGAGAGGAAATCCAAGTTTGACATCGGGTTTATCTTCCGCTCTCCGCCGGTGCCCAGTGTTGCCGCAGTCGTCTCCGACTCCAGTGCCGCTCCCATTGTGATAACACCGTGAACCCAATCGAAGGATTCTTCAACCGGCACTCTCGTGTCCGAATCACGCCCACCATAGATTATACCGCGTATCTCCACACCCTCAGGGTTATCAAGTTCGGGGTCCAGATTCTCCAGCAGGTGCATATCAAGTGTGAACCTGGCATTAGGGTGCGATATGGGTATCTCGTTACCATCTTCATCCCTGGCTCCTGCCACCCATTCGCCTGCATGGTTATAACCCCTCGTGGGTGGGTCGCTACTATCGTTACCCGACCAGTAGGGCATTTTAGCATCGGTGACAAGGACATTGGAGAATATAATCTCACCAGGTGCGTGAAGTGCGTTCCAGATGATCGGGTCGTCTCTGGAGTTCACACCCTGAATGATGCCAAATATACCCTTCTCAGGGTTCACCGCTCGTATCACACCTTTTTTGTTCCTCAAGTATGCGATGTCATCACCGACAATGGACTCACCCTTCAGCATGGATGTGGAAGTCTTGCCACAGAGCGAGGGGAATGCACCGGTGAAATAAGTCACACGCCCATCAGGACCATGTACACCCATGATAAACATGTGCTCAGTCAGCCAGCCTTCTTTCGAGGCGCGATTGAGTGCAAGTCGCAGCGCTAACTTCTTCAACCCTATGGTATTACCTCCATACTGCGTATTCGTACTGTACACCGTCTCAGTCTCGAGGTCAATGTAAATCCTGCGTTTAGCTATGTTGATTGAGGTCTTTCGCGCATCCAGCTCACCAGCGGAATGAACGAACTTGAAGAACCGATTTGAACGCCCCATCCGTACAAACTCCGTATAACCCTGCCGATAAAGCAAACATTCGGAATGCGCGACGTAACTGGAATCGGTGATTTGAACAGCGGGTATTGAGAATTGAGAATTAAGGGGTCCAAGGCAGAAGAAGAGCACATACATCCGGTGTCCACGCATAATACCACGTAGTATCTCATGAATCTCCTTCAGACCCTCATCACGGTCCATCGCGTTTATACCTGGACCGAGGTCAACATCAGGAGGCAGCAAGAACTTAGTATTCTTCTTATCCCGCGCCTGGTCATAATAGCCATCGAAATGAACAGTATGCCCCTCAGTGGCAAGTTCTCTCTCTTCTCCACTCCGTATCGCCTCAGCCCTGATATACTGCACATCCTCCCGCGAATCCGTGCACACAAATACATCGTCCGGGTTGCAAAGTTCCTTGTAGCGTGTAATAAAGCGTATGAGCTCGGGGTTGTCCATTTTCTTCAGCTTCTGATAGCTATCCGCATCCAGCGTCGCTTTTAACGACTTATCTTCCATATTCTCCATCTCCTTTTCCCTATCCTGTACCAACTACTAGAAATTATATAGGTCAATTAATAAATATTTGATATTCGATTTTTACAAATGCCACTTTTCGAATCCCAAAAACAAGCAAATGCAAGATTTGGTGCTTCATCCATTCCATTCGTTTAATTCTTTATTACAGGCGATACTTGTGCTTCTACACACCTTTAAAATCCCGCCCACGGCGATTGAAGTGCAGGAACAGGAACAGGCACAGAACCGATACAGCAGGTAATGCAGCGGTAGCGAATTTGGGAATTGCCACATTTCTCGTACACGACGCAGAATCATATCCTGCACTACCGTTATAAGTGGTCGCAGCATTGTCATATACCATCACCTCCTGTTGTTGTTCTGCTTCTTCTGTTCCTTTTACCGACAGCGTGAATGTATAATTATCATTATCTGGAGAGGTTGCATTGTAGGTTCCTCCCACTCGAGTATTGCTTGTCCAGCAGGTGTCAACATCATTAGCAGGATTCTCTTCTCTTCATCTTCTCCCTTTCACACCCTAACTTTTTACTTTTCTTTCCCTACCCGGTCGTGTTTTGGGCGATAAATACTCCACTTGGGACCCAGGCTCAAGGACCATATCCTGCTTATCGACCTCGGATACTTCAAGTACCTCTTCTTCGATAGAATCGCCCGCTATGGTGGCTATTTCGTTAGCAGGCTGAAGGTAAATGCCAACCCTATGATCGTTTGGCATCAATCGTAAATGTCGAGGGAACTCTATAGATGCCGTGGGGGAAGAAATTGCGGAAAATCCACAACTCTAAACTAAAATAGCTTATAACTCATCCATGCGCTTCATTATCTCTCTCCCTAACTCCGTCAGGTAATAGATCAGGAAGTTCCCTTCCTTCGTGTAATCTATCAATCCTGCCTTTTTCAGCAGCTTCAAATGGTACGAGAGCCTGGAGTATTCACAGTCCATAAGTTCAACCAGCACACAGACACAGAGGTCTGATATACGCAATGCCTTCAGTATTCGCAATCTTATCTGGTCTGAAAGAGCTTTAAAAAGCACAACCATATCGCTGACATCTTCATTCATGACCGCCTTTACTTTTTCTAACGTCTCTTCTGAGACTGTGTAAGAAGGGGGTATATTATAGCGTATCAAGCTGCACGATACTGAACGGCAACGGCTATTGTTTACCTTTGCTTTACGGTCAAACGTTTGCACCTTCTTTACCTCCTCCGATTTATTTGGCTTATTTCTTATTTTCACTTCACCTCACCTCACTCATCCCGGTTGGTAACTGCGCCTTCAAAAAGATTTGATAGAAAGTGACAGCAGTGAGCATCTGGAAAGCGAAGCCGACTGCTACTGGTAGCATCACCAACCCCTTAAAGCTCATCACTGCTATGCCCAATGCGATTGGCAGGTTCTTCATTCCGGAGGCGTAAGTGATAGCTATGTTCTTCCCTCGCGGTAATAACTTTGTGCTCACTAGATATGCCATGGTGAACAGAATAGGGAAAACTAAAATGGAAGAAGTTATTAGGGGTGCTATCAGTCCCAGATTTTTCATTACGGGGGGTACAGCAGTATTTACTGCCATGAACATGAGGAGCATGGCGGTTGTTGCTGAGATGGCGGGCATTACAGGTAGGTATTTTCTCGCGTCCACCTTCCTCTGCACCAGCTCTTTTAATGCTATACCACCGAGCACTGGAAGAAGCACCGTGTACATGACCATTTTGAACATTCTAAAGGTGTCAATGGTTACAAACGTCCCTGCAAAGAGGAGCATCAGGAGAGGTATGAGAAAAGGTGCCAGTATCATGGTAGCAGCACCGATTACTGTTGCCAGCGGCACGTCACCCTCAAGTAGTCCTGTCCACACCAGAGCCATCCCCGCACACGGGACAACGCCGATCAATATCAAGCCCGTAGCCATGTCTGAATAATTTGAAAGTAGCAATAGGGCTAAAAGCCAGCAGAGAAGGGGAGCAAAAAGGAAGTTCAGTAGTAGTCCGAAGGAAAAGCATTTCCAGTCCTTCACAGCCATGCCCAGACTCTTAAAGGTGATAGTAAAGCCCATCGCGCCTATCATGATAACGATCAAGGGGGCGCTGAACTTGCGAATGAAAATGCCCGGTGCGGGCGTGATAAGCCCCACGATTATCGCTATAGCAAGCGTGCTGATGATTACGTATGCATACTTCTCACGCATGAAGCGAGCATAGGCGAGTATCATCTCTTTCCTCACCATCTTCTTTCTCCACCTCTCACCTCCTTTACCCACCGTTTGCGCTTCCCGTGCCCTCTGCTGTCGCTTTCGCTTTTTGAACCTGAAGCCACACCCATGAACCGCTCAATTTTTGGAGAGAAGTTGAGGAAGAGCAGCATAATCGGTATTTGAAGCATAGGGGCGACAGAAGCAGGTAAAATGGCGAGCGTTCCACCGAATGCTGTGACCGCTATGCCGATGGTAATTGCGTGGTTCTTTGCAGTTACGCTGTAACCGAGAGCTATGCAGTCGCCGAAATCAAGGTGAAATGCTTTCGAGAGTAAGATTGTGAGAGCGAAGTTCAACGGGTAGAGCGTTGCGATGCCAATGATTACGAGGAGCACATAATGAAAGTTCGGAACAATTACCCCTGCCTGCGTTGCTATGACTATGAAGACCATAGTAAGCATTCCGATGGTTGAAACCGCGGGGAAAACAGGCACAATCTCCCAGTATCTCTCAACTCCCATTCTGCGAATAAGGAGTTTTCTCGTAATTATTCCTGCGATAAGCGGCAGAATGACGATTAAAATGAGCTTTCGAAGGATCATAAAAGGGTCTATGCTCACATAAATTCTCGCAAAAACCCACATCCAGAGCGGAACGAAGAATATTGCGAGTAGCAGGCTCAAGGCGACGACGATGAGTGCAGTTTCAACCTTCCCCCTTGCATAGCCCGTCCATGCGGCGACCATTCCACTGCACGGAACGACAATTTTTAGGATGAAGCCTGCTGCAAGGTAAGGGTCAGTGTTTCTCAGCAGAATGAACGCCCAGAGTGCACCGAGCAGGGGAGCAAGTAGAAAATTCATGAACAACGCAAGAGAAATTATTTTTGGTGCCTTCGCAGCCTTCACTATGTCCTCTACCCTCAAATTTATCATCATCGGATATAGCATAACAAAAAGTAAGAAGGGGATAAGTAGCTCTAACGCTTTTACTTCGGGGTAGAAATAGCCGATTACGAGTGCAAGGCTTATTGAAATTGCGACCCAAATGGGGAGATACTTCCGAATAACCTCAGTCCATCTCATTTATCTATCCCATACTTCGCTC
>JAGGRR010000135.1 GCA_021159465.1 Methanophagales archaeon | reverse complement strand
ATACAAAATAGTCCATGAGATTGCAGATTTTCCATCTATGCCATGGTGGGCAGAAAAAGCTGAGAGAGCCTGGTCAACGCTTTTAAATATGTTGCAAAGCGACAAATTAGAAGTAGCCCGTTTATCCGCAGTCTCATTATCAGTAATTCCACAAGCTAGAAAAAAGATTAAAGAGGTATGGATCGGTGATAAGTATTGGAAACTTGCACAAGACAAAAAGGATGTTTGGAGGCCGAGATACATAGAGGGTATGGCACAATGTCAATTAAAATGGGCAGAAAAGGGACAGGAATGGCTTGAAGCAATTAAGGAAACCAATACCGAGGAAGTTCAACGTGCTTGGTGTCGAGTGATTGAAGAAGCGGGTTACAATGAAGCTGAAGATCTGGATGCTCTTTTCAATTTGCTTCTCCATATTCTAGAATCTAAAGATACCTTTGCAAGGCCCATTCGATTTGCAGCGTTACGACGATTATATAAAATAGTCTCTGAGATAGAACCCGCGGAATTTGATGAGAAATCACTTAACTTGCCTTTATCTCGAAGGGGAACGACATCATTTTCATGATAAAGATAAATTCTTTCCAAATGTCAAGAAAAAGACAGCGGTAGTGTCCCCATATATGTGTAAATTTAAAAACTTGCAATGGGCTTACCCTCCCAATTTTCATTTTGCAACCTAAGTAAACTATATAAAATTCTAATACAAGATTCCTCAGTAGGAAATGTCTCCATTACCTTTACCCTTCTTTTTACCTCTTTAAAACCCCTCTCTATGATATTTGTTGTCCTTATATGCTTCCATCTTCTAAATGGGTGTTTCATATAAGCTATGCAGCTATCTAAGTCCTTTTTAATACAATCTACAAGCCTTGGGAATATATCTTTGTATTCCTTTATAAATGCCCTTGCATTTTCCCTTGCATCCCTCTCATTTAAAGCAAAGTATATCTTATGTATCTTTGCCTTTATAAGTGGCCATTCACTCCTTGGACACTTTGCCCTTAGGTTAGACATTTTGTGAAAGAGGCAGTGCTGGTGATCACTATAAGGGAATATGGTCTTTATAGCCCTAATCATGCCAGGACATCCCTCTGAGATGATTAGCTTAACAGCCCTTGGGTCTAGTCCTCTTCTTACTAAGTGGGTGAGAAAATCCTCCCATGCCTCTCTAGATTCCCTTCCTCCTGGCAAAAAACCCAAAAATTCCTTTTCTCCTGATTCTGTCATTCCTACTGCACACAAAATAGCTTCTCTACTTATAATCTTTCTTCTTATTTTTAAAAAAACGCCATCAATAAATAGAAAGCTAAATTTTTTCTTAATAGGCCTGTTAAGCCAGGCAGTAATCTCCCCCTTTATCGTTTTATTTAGCCTTGATGCCTCAGTCTTTGATATTCCATTTCCTGCAATAATTTTTGTTATTTTCTTTATTTTCCTGGTAGAAATGCCCAAGGTAAACATCTCTACAACTATTTTAGCTATTTTTGTCTTAAATGCCTTAAAACGCTCAATTACCTTAGGGACAAATCCCCCTTTTCTGCCCCTAGGGATATTTACATCCTCTATAAGTCCAAATGGGGTTAAGATGGTCTTATGTAGACTCCCATTCCTATAATCTTTTCTTCTATTAGTGCGTTCATAAGGTCTAGCACCTATGTACCTTAAAAATTCATCTTTAGCGTAGACTTCTAGCGTGGTTCTTACAAATTTTCTCACACCTTCCTCTATTGCATCTAAAAGTTCCTCTGCATTAGCAGTATTTTGTTTTTTAAACACATCTTTTATTATCTCTACCTTTACATCCTTAACTGTCTGTGATAAATTTTCTTTAGTTTGCATGGGCTTTTCCTCCTTTCTTTTTTTAAATTCATTTGTTATTAGGAGGATAAGCCCTCATAATTTTAATTGCAAGTGAATTTACACACAGCCTGGGACGGTACCCTCTAAATCTGTCCTTTCTTTTCCTTTGAATTGAATTTCATATAATCTTTGATAAAGCCCCGCTTTATCTAAAAGTTCCTCATGAGTTCCTTGTTCCACAATCTGGCCATCGCTTACTACTACAATCTTATCTGCTTTTCTGATGGTAGAAAGGCGATGGGCAATAATTAAGGCTGTGCGTTCCTTTAATAGATTCTCCATGGCTTTTTGTACTATCATTTCTGACTCTGTATCTAAAAAGGAAGTAGCTTCATCTAGGATTAAGATAGGGGCATTTTTTAAAATAGCTCTAGCAATACAAATTCGTTGTTGTTCGCCCCCAGAGAGTCTTACCCCGCGTTCACCGATGATAGTGTCAAATCCCTCTGGAAGTTTTTGAATAAAATCATAAGCATAGGCTGCCTTAGCGGCTGCTATAATCTCTTCTTCACTGGCATCCAAACGTCCATAATAAATGTTGCTCCTGATAGTGTCGTTAAAAAGCACCATTTCTTGACTGACAATGGCAATTTGTGCCCGCAGAGAATCTAGACTAACTTTTTGGGCATCATAACCGTCTATAATAATCTTGCCTTTTTTAAGCTCATAAAACCTGGGAAGAAGATGGACAATGGTGGTTTTCCCTGCGCCACTAGGACCAACTAAGGCCACTTTCTCTCCTTTTTTAATGGTTAAATTAATATTTTTTAATACCCAACTTTGTTCTTGGTCATATTTAAACCAAACATCTTCATAAATGATTGATTGGGAAAACCTAGGTAATCTAATACCCTCTGTTTTTTTGTGTTCTGAGTAAGTATCTAAAACCTCAAATACACGAATAGCAGCAGCTACACCTTGCTGAACAGTATTATGAACATTACTTAAACCCTTTATAGGCCGGTAAAGCATCATCACCGCGGCAATAAAAGAGAAAAAATTGCCTGGAGTAGAGACACCTTTTATCACCTGATAACCTCCATAGGCAATTACCGTGGCAATGCCAATACTTCCCAAAAATTCCATGAGAGGAGAAGTAACACCTCGCATCTTAACTGCCCGCATATACC
>JAGGRR010000134.1 GCA_021159465.1 Methanophagales archaeon | reverse complement strand
ATTTATAACATTATTAGGGGTGTATTAATACTTTCCGAATTTGTTGTCAAAAAATGTATAATTACAGATTACAGCAACTTTTAAGTGACCCTTTCTTGATATATAATTCGTGGTTGAAATGGAGCCAAAAATTGTAGATCGGATAGAGAGATTATAAACGTGCGAAAAATGCGATTATACTCGCCATAACTACGAGAGACCTGAAGTGATAGAGATATAGTAGATGTCGTTGGTGGGTGGCTCTGCAAGTCTAACAAAGGCAGCGCTGGATACAAGTGCAGATATGATAATTGTTTGTGGTGTTGATTTCATGGCAGAGACTGTGGCGGTACTGAATCCTGATAAGAAGGTGACCATCTCGGATAGGGGTGCGGTATGCCCGATGGCACAGCAACTATTCGCAGAGGACCTGCTCGAGGCGAAGAAGAATCCTGATGCTGAAGTACTCCTTCATATGAACACCTATGCAAAAGCCAAGACTCTTGCCGATTGCGTTTGCACTTCAGGTAATGCATTGAGGATAGCGGAGAAAATGAGTGGTGGATCACCCATAATATTCGGTCTTGACCGCGGTTTGTCATATTATGTCAGCGGAAGAACGACAAAGGAGATCATTACGATCCATGAAGGTAGAGGAGGAATTAGAGAAAGAGAAGCAGAGGATTGTTGTTATACCAGAAGAGATCGTAGCCGAGGCAAGAAGACCAATAGAGCAAATGTTGGAACTATCATTGTAAAACTTACGCCTACCCTTACCCTACTGTCCCATCTTAAACATCTCGTGTATAGCCCGAGCTGCTCGATATGCATCTTCCCTCTTCACAACAAAGGAGATGTTATACTCCGAACTGCCCTGAGATATCATTATCACGCTTATCCCCTCCTTACCAAGTGCGGAAAAGACCTTACCTGCTACCCCGGGCGTTCCTGCCATACCAGTACCCACAACACCAACCGCAGAGACATTGCTATTGGATGTGAAGTCACGGATTATAGAGCCAGAACCCGTGGTGTTTATCTTCTTTATCGCATCAATTGCCTTTTGCAGCTGCGCACTGTCTATAACAATAGATATAGTCCTTTCGGAGGAGCCCTGGCTTACCATTATGGTATCAACATTTTCCGCAGCCAGAGCGATGAATATTCGGGCTGCAACTTCTGATATACCTCTCATACTACTACCTGCGATATTAATGATGGAGGTATTCTCAATGAGAGTGATGGCTTTTGCCGCTTTCTCTGTATGTTCAGGCTCCTTTCCGATGAGTGTACCTTCATCCTCGGGCTTTAACAAATTCTTCACACGAATTGGTATATCCTTCTCCATCACTGGCTCAATTGCACGCGGATGCAGGATAGAAGCGCCGAAATATGAGAGCTCCATCGCCTCTATGTATGATATATAGGGTATCTTCCTGGCATCATGTATTATCTTTGGGTCTGCGCTCATTATGCCCTCCGTCTCCTTCCAGAGCCATATCTCATCTGCATTTATCGCTGCACCAATCAGTGTAGCAGTATAATCCGAGCCACCTCTGCCGAGTGTTGTTATTATCCCCTTCCTCGTCTCTCCGATATAGCCACAGACTACAGGTATCCTGTTCTGCGTTAGCAGTGGCAGTATTCGCGCTCTTATCTCATCCTCCGCACCCTTTATCACCTGCGCGTTGCCATATCCCTCATCTGTTATTATCCCCGCTTCACCGCCCGAGAGGTGAATTGCATCAATACCCAGTGAACGCAGAGTACCAGCCAGTATGGGCGCAGCCAACCGCTCACCGAAAGAGACGATGTAATCACGAGAACGAGCAGTCAACTCACCGAGGAGGGATATACCAATCAGAGCTTTCTCCATATCCCCTGTTCTCTGCTTTATCTCCTCTTTCACCATGTCCAATATCTGCTCATCGGCTATCGCATCAGAAGCAGCATCCTCATGTTTCTTCCTTATCTTAGCTACGAACCCTTTTGCACTCTCAATCTCCCCTTCCCTTGCCATCTTCAATGCATTCTCGTGCAGCATATCGGTGGTTTTATAGAGTGCAGATGTGACAACAACCAGCTCTTTATTACCTGAGTTCCTTATCCTCTTCACCAGCTCTGCAACTGCCTTTATCCTCTTACCATCCGCAACTGCTGCACCTCCAAACTTCATCACCAGCCTCATGTATCTGCTCCTTCTCCTCTCTTACATTTAAGCAAAGAAATTTATAGAGATATCATTGATATGTATTAAAATTAAAAGAGATTAAACGAAAAAGAAAGAGGAAAAAAATGGCAGCACTTGGTGGAATACCCGTATTGGTATTGAAAGAGGGTAGTGAGAGGGTGAGAGGCAGGGATGCACAGAGTGCGAACATAAATGCAGCTAAGGCAGTCGCTTCTGCTGTTCGTACTACGCTGGGACCAAAGGGCATGGATAAGATGCTCGTTGATTCACTCGGTGACGTGGTGATAACGAACGATGGTGTAACAATACTGAAGGAGATGGAGATAGAGAGCCCGGCAGCAAAGATGGTGGTGGAAGTTGCTAAGACGGTAGATGAAGTTGCCGGCGATGGCACGACGACATCGGTTGTATTGGGTGGTGAACTGCTGAAGAAGGCGGAAGAGCTACTCGAACAGGAATTACACCCTTCGGTCATCACTCTTGGTTATAGACTCGCGGAGAAGAAGTCGAAGGAAGTTCTGGACGAGTTTGCCGTGGACCTTGATATTGAAAATGATGAGGAATTGAAGAAGATAGCAAAGACATCGATAACAGGCAAATTCGCTGAGTCTTCTCGTGATTTCCTCGCTGATATAGCGATAAAAGCGGTCAAGTTAATAACTGAGACCAGCCAAAGTGGTAAGCGTGTCGTTGACACGGATAATATAAATGTGGAGAAGAAGACAGGGGGGCGAGTAGGAGAGACGATACTGGTTCGGGGTATGGCGCTGGATAAAGAGGTGGTACATGCAGGGATGCCAAAGCGTGTGGAAGATGCGAAGATAGCACTGATTAATGCCTCCCTAGAAGTGAAGAAGACAGAGACGAGTGCAGAACTAAAGATAACCAGGTCAGACCAGTTAAAGGCATTTTTGGACGAAGAAGAGCGGGAGATGCGCGAGATGGCAATGCGAATAAAGGCAAGTGGTGCAAACGTGGTTATATGCCAGAAGGGTATAGATGACCTCGTGCAGCATTACCTTGCAAAAGAGGGTATTATGGCAGTGAGGCGAGCGAAGAAGAGTGATATGGAGAAGCTGGCAAAAGCAACGGGTGGCAAAGTGATAACCAACCTGGAAGAGCTGAATGAGAAAGATCTTGGTCATGCGGAGTTTGTAGAAGAGCGGAAGGTCGGAGGTGATAAGATGGTCTTCATAGAGGGCTGTAAGAATCCACATGCGGTCTCCATTGTTATACGTGGCGGAACAGAGCACGTAGTTGACGAAGTCGAACGGGCGTTGCATGATATGCTTATGGTAGTGGGGAGCATAATCGAGGATGGAAAAGCAGTTGCAGGTGGTGGTGCTGTAGAGACTGAGCTGGCTTTGCGGGTGAGAGCCTACAGTGCCTCTTTAAAAGGTCGAGAACAGCTGGCGGTTGAGAAGTTCGCGGAGGCGATGGAGATAATCCCGAGGACGCTGGCAGAAAATTCCGGGCTTGACCCGATAGACACGCTGGTGGAGTTGAAAGCCGCGCACGAGCGAGGCGAAAAGACTGCAGGTCTGGATGTTTATAGTGGTAAGATCGTGGATATGTGGCAGAGAGGAGTAATAGAGCCTTTGAGGACGAAGAGACAGGTGGTGGAATCCGCAACAGAGGCTGCAGTGATGATACTGAGGATAGATGATGTGATAATGTCAAAGCGTGAGACTCTACCACCGGGGGGTGCAGGAGGAGGTGGTATGCCTCCAGGAGGCGGTATGTATGGGGGTGGAGGTATGCCTCCATATTAATCACCTCTTTTTTTTATCCCTTATGGTCTTGAAGCAAATAAAGCGAATAGATGTTGGAGCGATTTATGTACTGTGGCTGAGGGAGATGAAAGGGCTGTGGCGGGCAAAGAGTCGTGTCGTAGGCTCGTTGGGAATGCCTCTGTTCTTCCTCGCCTTCCTCGGCTTGGGTTTCAGCCATGCAGTTATACCCGAAATGCCGGAAGGGATGTCCAATACCGGGTTCTTCACTACCGGGGTAATAGGAATGACGATGGTCTTCAGCTCAGTATTTGCAGGAATTTCCGTGCTCTGGGACAAGGAATTTGGCTTCCTGAAGGAGGTAATGGTGGCACCAGTGTCGAGACTCTCTATCGTACTGGGTAGAACTATGGGTGGCTCAACTACCGCGTTGATGCAGGGTGTTATGATCCTGATGTTAAGCATCTTGCTTGGGTTTGAAATAAAAGATGTTATCGCTGTAATAGCAGCATTACCGTTCATGTGCCTAATTTCTTTCACTTTTGTTGGTATGGGTCTGGTCTTCGCTTCCTTCATGCGGGACATGCATGGATTCCCACTCGTGATGAACTTCGTCGTCTTCCCTATAATTCTCTTCTCTGGCGCGTTATTCCCTATTGAAACTCTACCATCATGGCTTCTACCCGCATGGTATATAGACCCGCTAAGTTATGGTGTGGATGGTTTAAGAGCCACTTTGCTGGGAGTATCAGAAATTTCTGTACTCTCTGATCTGTTTATCAGCTTCGCAGTCTCTGCGGGAATGATAGCCGCAGGGGCTTATCTATTTGAGCGGACAGATGTAGGGAAATAGCTTAAGGTCATAGCTCATAGTTGCCACTTACATAGACGCTCATCTCCTTAAACCATCGGGAACAAAATGATGGATGCGAAATTTGTGGTGTTCAAATATTGTCGTTATTTGTTATTAGTTGTTCTGAACACTCCTACTTCCGAATGTCAGGATAGTTTAATAGCGGGTATCCAGTCATAATAAACCCTCCCATTAGCATCTATAAATTTAGTGCATGTGATTTCGCCATCTGGCACTGTTAAGGTCTTATTATGATGAATCTGCGGGTAGGAGCCTGTGCGAATGGTGTAGTTGTAAGTTTCGTTGGATAAAAGAACAACGGGGTTGTTGAAAGAGATGTTATGCCAGTCGCTGGCATAGCCGTTCCAGGTTGCGGTTGCGTTCCATGTTTTGTTCCAGATGCGAGCATATTCGGTATGCCCACCTGTGCCGGGGTATGGATAGGTATATATTCGACTGACATTGACATTAAGTAATGGTATAATAGTACCATTATGAATCCCCATTATGCTTGGGTATGTTCCAGTGCCGGTATCAAATGAAGTTAGCACAAATCCTACATCGTCCATCGCTTTTATTATATATGGATTCTGCATAAATTCGTCCCGTACCAAACCACTACGATAATTTTCAATCATGAGCATGATCGCTCCTTCGTCAATGCCGATGTAATCCTCATCCCACCACGGCTGGCATCCATCAAGATAAACATTCGTATCCAGGTTGAATGCATCCTTAAACCCGTATTTACCCCAAATTTTGCCTCCATAAGTCTCATACATATACCGCAAAGCAGGAATAGCAATATCAGGAGCTAATGCCACTGACCCGCCTGCACCGGTTGGTGCGATTGTTCCATCGTGATAATAATTAGGACAACTCCCGTAGCCAGTATATCCACAAGGTCCATCACAGGCAGTCAATCCCCAGCAGTTCTCTCCGTAGGTAGCATACACATCACTGTTATCAATACAGAACAATCTATTTTCTTTAACTGCATTTATCGAGTTTTGCCAGTAATCTGCATAAGCATCGTGCTTATTTCTGAAATCAATCCAGCAATGAGAATACTGATAGGTGAACAAACTGCCGGTCCAGCAATAAATAAAATCTTTACCATTATCACAATTTGAAAAGTTGCATGGCAATTTAAAGTCGTCAAGATAAATTGTGGAATCGGATGTATTAGTTCCCAATATGACAACCGTGAATCGATTGACCTTGGTCTTATCCAGTATACCATCCTTCCTTGTCCTTTTCCACACCTTGAAAGAAGAAAGAGGTATGTTAAATTGTTTCCAATCCGTCCAATTTAACGGCGATTCATATATCCAATGTTCCTCGCCATAACTTTCTTCGAGCTTAATTCTCAATGTATTGTTGGAATTATCGCCATATGCCCATAAGCTTACATTACCATAGTTAACCCATGTATTTTTATCCATGTAGATGCCACATTGTTCTCCGCCAGTATTATAGCCAATATGATAGTCAATCTTCATCGAATAATCTCCGATTTTACTGTTATTTGAGGGCGATATACTGATGGATGCACTGGAATTTGTAAATGAGTGCCAGTCACTCACATTAGCGTCTTCAAAATCGTCTATCATCCTGCCACAGCCTTTCCCATAAGTGTTTGCCCACGCATCCCAGCTCCTCTTTGGATCTGGAACTGGGTGAGTCGGTGAGCCAATAGCCAGCAGATAGAGAATCATTGCTTCATTATACCCATACCAATAGCCCGGTGATAAGCCATCTTCAGGTGTCCACTTCATTGCAATGGTATCTGTCCCATTGAGCATCCATGTCCAGTTAACTCTTTCGTAAAGCTCTTTTGATAACTCCCTTATGCTTTCATTCTCTTTAAAATGCTCACCGGCATGCAATATGCCTGCCATTAAGAGAGCAGTGTCAATAGATGATACTTCTCAACTCCATTCACGCTTACCCATGCTCATATTGATAAAATGGTAAAAAAATCCCTCTTTAGAATAATTGTTTTCGTCTTCTTGCTGTTGCAACTCGTTGAAAGTTTCGAGTGTGGTCAGTATTCGGTCAGACGCATCTCTGCGGTCTATCCATCCTCTACTTTCTGCTATACATATCGCAGAGAGACCAAAACCAACCGCAGCAATACTGCAGGGGGAATCTGGCGTGCTTCTGTCCCTGATTAAACCGTTGGTCTGGTTTGCTTCGTTCCAGAAATAGTTAAATGTGGCATGTTCTACCATATCAAGAAAATCCTCGTCTGACATGTCAGACAATTTCAGTGTAAGTGTAATATCGTCCACATAAATAGTGGTGTTGGATGGGTTTGCTCCAGATATAGCCAGTGTAAAGCGTTTTATCTTTGACTTATCAAAAACGCCATTTGCTATCCCTTCTGCGCTAAAGGAAGAAACGGGTATTTCGAGTTTTTTCCATCCACTCCAATTTATAATTGGCGCATATACCCATTGTATCCATCGTTCCTCATCATAATCTTCCTCAAGCTTGATCTCCAAAGTATTGTTAGAACTATCTCCATATACCCATAAACTTACATTGTCATAATTTACCCAGGTATTTATCTCTTTGTAAGCGCCACACCACTTCCCACCAGTATTATAGTCTATTCTCATCGAATAATTTCCAACTTTACTGTTATTTGAAGATGATAGGCTGATGGACGCATTTGGAGTTGTAAATACAAACCAGTCACTCACATTAGCGTCTTCAAAATCGTCTATGACAGGGCTCGTCAAATCCGATTTCGTGGGATATTCTTCACCAAATATTTCTTTAATAGCATAGTATGCCTGCTTCTTCCTCAGTGTATAGTTATCCGGGTCGGTGCCATTAACTGCGATTACACCGAACCACTCTTCAGGGTCATTCAGGTCGTGGGAATTTTTATCATCTCCAGTACAATTATTCTTCCACCATTCATCGTTCCACTCGAAAACAATACCGCCCAAACAGCCCGCTCTAACGATGTCGTACCATCGCTGTTTTATACAATCGGCTTGCTCTCCTTCACTATTTCTACCATAACCACAGTTTCCTGAACCATTTGGACTGGTGCTGTAGCCGAATTCTGTGATTAAAACGGGTTTATCAGGATATTTCCTTTTTAAATCGCATAAATAGCCATAATAACCCCTGCTCACAACCTTTGGCGGCCAGTAGGAGTAGACATTAAAACTTATCACATCGAAGAAGGACAGGTCGAGATAATCTAACGGAGGGCAGTTTGCGTGAGTTACAAAATGGTTTGGGTTGGAATCAAGGGATTTAGCATAATTGTATAGTTCTTCCAGGAGTTTTTCGGTTTCCTCCTTTCCGACTTTTTCAACTGCGTTTTCGTTCAATTCATTCCCGATGCACCAGCCAATTATGCACGGTTTATCTTTGTCTCTGTTAATGACTTCAGCAATATGGTTCTTGCATTCGTTCTTGAAGGTTTCATCTGAGAAGTTGCCATCTGTATGTATCCATATTCCCTCTATCACTTTTATTTCATGTTCCGCTGCATTAGCCAAAATCTCCTCTGGAATCCAATCGTAAGTGCGGATAGTGTTTATGTTCGCTTGTTTCATCCACTCAAAATCTTAGTCGTGTTTCAAGATCGGTTAAAATTATAAAAAATCCTAAGGGAGACACCTC
>JAGGRR010000133.1 GCA_021159465.1 Methanophagales archaeon | reverse complement strand
TAAAAGGATATCTCGAAAGTGGTGAATATCGTGTAATGGGACACCGAGGCACTGCAGAATCGGGCTTTGTTATCCTGGCAAATATCCAAATAGACGGTGATGGGCTTCCTGTTCATAGATTTATATTAAGCGAATTACCTGAGATGTTAGAGCCGTAGAGAGGATAGCTACCAGGCTTTTAAAAATGCTCTATCCAGATATTAACGTATCTGTTAAGATTTTTGAAAAATACTGTGTTGATACGGGAAAAGAGCTCCGTGGGCTATTCAGAGAGCAGATGGCGTTAAAAGATAGCGAGTGTAAGGGGAGAAATAGCTGAAATAGTAGTTAAGTAAAAAAGCATTTAATGGCAGGTTTTGACGTAGAAACCGCAGAAGGAAGTGAAGAAGGAAATCATGCTATATAAAGTTTAAATGACCTGTAAGCCTATTTGTTCCTTCAACAGCGCGTATTCTGCACGTGTATGCACAAAGAGATGAAGATTCCCGAGCTTGACTCTTCGCAGTCCTGCATCCCTTGCCGCGTTATACGCCTCTATCATCTCTCCTAAATTTGGTACCGGGACATCTCGCATCCTGTATTCAGGGAAGAAAGCGAGAATAGTAAAAGGCATATCAGCATCTACGGACGCGATAGTGCGAGCGATACTGGCTATTTGTGAAGTCTCAACCCATCGGGGAATAAATAAAGAGGAGACCTCAAGAACAAATCCCCGGTCTTTCAGCTCTGCTGGCAGTTTCAAGATGCGGTTGTTGGATACGCCGGTAAGCCTTCGGTGCACCTCATCATCAAACGCTTTGATATCGAGCCAGAATGAGTCTATGCCCGCTTGTTGATACCGGTCAAGGTTGGCAGGTGTGAGCCCATAGCCATTGGTTTCCATGAGAATCCATATACGCTCGTTTCGCTCCTTAATCAATTCTGCAGACCTCACATAGAAGTCAGGCTGACAGAGCAGGTCGCCACCGGTGAAAGCGACTATGTTACGGGCAGGACCCCAACCCTGTTCACTCAGCATGATCTTATCGCGACTGAGCACACCGGGGCAGTTCTCGCCCCTCACACCGCTCAGAACGCAACTGCCACAGGATCTACAGAGCTCATGTGCATGCCAGCTCGTGGCGTGTTCTCGTTTCACAAATGTTATTTCCAGACTACTCATGTATCTCTCTACTGCTCCTGCTATATCCTCAGGGCACATCCATTCACCCACGGCATTCTGTGTGAAGCGCCACGAATGGCATTTCTTACACTCGAAGTTGCAGCCCGACTGGTAGATGGAGAGGTAATGCTCAGGTCTTGACAGGATAATCGAATCTATTAACCGGTATGGAACTCCGGCTTTGTACCGTAGTGTAACTTCACATACCTTCCCCCTTCTGCCAGTACTGAAATCGAATACCTGGCAGCTTCCTGGCTCAAATCCCTGCTTAGCAAGTTCGCATTGCATTCCACTTTTAGCGCTTTAAATGCGTAAATAACCAATCCACTATTCGTTCTGTGACATCAATACCGCAGGCTAATTTTATACCCCGTGCCGAAGGTGTAGCATTTATTTCAAGCAAATATAGACCGTCTGCGCTTTCTATGAGGTCAACACCTGCGAAATCAGCTCCCACTGCCTTTGTGGCTCTTATTGCAAGCTCGCACAGCTCTTCGGTCAATTCGCATTTACGCGGACTCCCGCCCTGACTGAGATTGGAGCGAAACGAGCCTGGTGGTGTAACGCGGTAAATAGCACCTAAAGCAGTTTCTCCAACCACAAAGACCCTTATATCGCGTCCAGGATTATGCACGAACTGCTGTAAATAGAGCACACCCCTATCCTTCAGTAGTGCTGCCACTTTAGGGTCATACTCATAACCCTCAAGTTTGATTATCCCCTTACCCTGGCTGCCAAATATCGGCTTCACCAACACCGAGCCAAAATCTTCAATTGCTCGTTTCGCAACCTCCAGATCGGCTGTTACCACAGTAGGAGGTAGAGGCAGGTGTGCACGCTGGAAGAGCACGAACGAGAAGAACTTGTTTGCCGCGTTCTGAATAGCCATAGAGGAGTTCATAACAGTAGTGTAGCGCTCAAATATACGTATAAGGTCAAATTTAACGGAGATAAGTTCTAAAATGCTGCTAATTCCCACATCGCGAACTATAATTCCATCCATGCCATCCATGCCATTCATGTTCTTGTTCTTAACCTCGCTGAGCCAATAGAGACCGGTATTGGTGATGGAAACACCAATCTGTGCGAGATTAAGTGCCAGAGCCTCCGCTCCCTTATCACGGATACTCTTCAAAATTGCTGTTGCAGTCCAGTCATCAGTGTCAGTCAGAACAACACCGATTTTGTGCATCTCTTTATCTTATGCCTATGTATTATAAATGCATTCTCTTACAGGATAATGAATATCAATATCTACCCGATACCCATTCCGGTAATTGAGGCACTGGGGAGGATAATAGTAATAGGAGCAATAGCCTTTGCAATTCTTATTCTGATAGCTCTCCTATTCTGTATATTCATATTCCGTACACACCGGATAATATTCCCCAATCTCGTTCTCTTCTTGTTATCAGTATTCGAGGAGCCACTCCGCAGGCTGCTATCTTTCTTCCATGTTGACCCCACACTGGTGGACCGCGTGTCGGTGGAGATAGGGAACGCGGTGAACTATCCGGCATTTGCCAGGACAAAGCTGGAAGAGCGTGTATTATTGCTGCCACAATGTATTCGCAGCCCTGACTGTCCGGCAAAACTCAGCCCGCTGGAGGGCATCAAGTGTGTGGAATGTGGGAGATGCGAGATTGCAAAACTGAGCGCTGTTTGTAAGGAGCTTGGCATCAGCCTATATATCTCTCCAGGTGGCACGTTCGCGAAGCGGATTCTTATGTATAACCGGGGACAGGTGAAAGCGGTAGTTGGTGTAGCGTGCTATCCGAACCTGCATGAAGGACTGTTAAATGTGAAGCTTGTAGGGATACCCGCACAGGGCGTACCCTTAAAGACAACCGGGTGTGTGAACACCACGGTGGACATTCATGAGATAATAGCGAGGTGCAAGATGGGAATAGGGGAATAATGAGTAGTAGTAATACCATCTTTTTATCTTCTGCGGTGTATCTATGGGTGGGAACGGTTTTTATAAGCCTGGTTATAGTATTTGCGGTGCTGACCCTGGTAGCAATATGCTTAGCCGTATATAAGAGAGAGCTATTCCCGCGATTCACACTCTTTGTGCTTAATCTCTTTTACCACCCGGCGAAGCTATTGCTCGGGTATCTCCATGTAAACCACATAATTGTAGATGAGATAGGCATTGCACTGATGAACTCGATATACAGGGCAGCGTATGAGAATACAGCACCGTCTAAGAGGATTCTATTCCTGCCTCAATGCCTCCGCAGCCTTGAATGTCCCGCAAAGGTATCGCCTCGTGAGGGTATATTATGCAAGGCATGCGGTAGGTGTGGGATTGCGGAACTTAAAAGACTATGCGATGCTCTGGGTGTTAGCATCTGCATTGCACCGGGAGGCGAATTTGTAAAGCGAGCGATAAGCGATAAGAAGCCACAGGCTGCGCTGGGCGTTGCATGTCAGCATGACCTCTATGAAGCGATGCGGTATGTCACATCGAAAGGTATACCAATGATAGGAGTAGTGCTCACAAGGAGCGGGTGCGTCTCAACGGATGTAGATTGGGAAGAGGTGAAGAGAGCTATTGCTATTTGTGCATCTCCAGACAAAAGATGATTTGTGTATCTGTATTTGTATGAGAGCGGATTTATTATTATAGGTTCATCCTGGGGCGATAATGCGAAATGCGAATAGAGAGAGCGAGGGGTACACGGGATTTCCTGCCGGCGGAAATGAAGAAGAGGCGAATGATAGAAGCGAAGATGCGGGAGATAGCGGAGCGATGGGGCTATGAGGAGATAAGTACACCTACCTTTGAACTCGCAGAGTTATTCACACTCAAGTCAGGAGAGGGTATTCTGAGAGAGATGTACGAATTCAGAGATAAAAGTGGCAGGCACTTAGCACTGAGACCTGAACTGACCGCACCGGTGATAAGACTGTACGTCAATGAACTGAAAATGGCGCCGAAGCCGACGAAGGTCTATTATTTCGGTAATTGTTTCAGGTACGAGGAGCCGCAGCGTGCTCGATACCGTGAATTCTGGCAGTTTGGAGCTGAGATTATCGGCTCTGACCATCCAGAGGCGGAGGCGGAGCTAATTGCACTCGCTTATCATATCACAAATACACTGGGTATAAAAGCAGAGCTGCATGTGGGTCATGTAGGTCTCTTAAGAGAGATATTACGAACTGCAAATATGAGTGATGCGATGATAAGCAGAGCGATGCGATTGATAGATAAAGGAGCGAAGAGTGAATTGACAGAGTTAATGAGCGATATAGGGTTAGAGAGTAGCAAGAAGGAGGATTTAATCCACCTTATAGACTCAAGGGGTGAGGCAGCAATGGAAGAGGCACGAAGAATGATTGCGAAGGACAGTGAAGCACAGGAGCAATTGGGACGATTGGAGCAGTTGCTGGAACTACTGCGTTATTATGAGGTTAGCTATACCCTGAACCTGGGTATAGCACGGGGACTGGACTATTATACAGGAATGGTATTCGAGATATACGAAGCGGGAGATAAGCTGGGAGCACAGAGGCAGATATGCGGCGGTGGTACCTACCGGCTGGCTGCATTGTTCGGCAGCAGTGAGGATATCCCCTCAACTGGCTTTGCATTCGGCTTTGACCGATTAGCGGAGATATTCCAGGATGAGGGGCATGAATTGAAGAAAGCGATAGTGGTGGTACCGGTGCGAGATAAGAAGCGGCAAGATCAGGATCGTGAAGTGATTAAAACTGCTATAAGAATAACCGCCAGGTTGAGAGAGCGCTTCATAACCTATCTGGATTTGATGAACCGAAGTATAAGGGAGCAGCTGGCTTATGCCAATGCGCTTCATGCTTCCTATGCAGTGCTCGTGGGCAAGCGCGAACTGGAGGCAGGGAAGGTTACCTTAAGGGACCTCGAAACTGGTGAACAGGATATAACGAGCCTTGAGGAATGTATAGAGCGGTTAGAGGATATATATCACCAGTAGTGCTTACAGAATTCTATATTCCGCCTTAGTTCATCATAACTCATCTCTCTTCTCGCTTTATCACGCCAGAAAGTCTCTATCACCATATATTTGAGACCCGTAGGTTTCAGAAGCTCGAATATCTGATTGAAATCCAGCTCACCACGTCCAATTGAGAGGTGGTCCTGCTTATCACTGATAGAACAATCATGCAGGTGCACGACCAGTATCTTCGCACCGCCGCATGCCTTTATCCATCTCTGAAGGTAATCGATGTAGTTGTGACTGCCCCCTTTTGTTGAAGGTCTCAATTCCGCCATTATCGCATGCCCGATATCAAAGGTGAGATATGTTTTGGGTAAAGAGACTGCTTCCAGTATCAATTCTGACCATTCAAAAGGCACCAGATCGTTCTCCACACATACCCGCATACCGAATTCGGAAGCCATACTCGCTATTTCAAAATATCTACTGATGCTCTTCCTCTTTACCTCTGCACGCACCTCCTGGAGCTTGTATGTTGAGAGTCGCGGATGGATGTGGAGATTGTAATACAGAGGTGTGAATCCCGCAGAGAATTCCATACACTGCCTCAGTATACGCATACTCGCATCTGCTATCTCTTCACGCGGGTGCATAACTGCGATATCATTAGGTGAATGAAATGCGATACGCATACCATAATCTGCTAATAGCCCTTTTAACTCTTTCTTATCCGCTTCCTTCATGCTCCCAGGCAGGGGATAATCGAGCGAGAATTCGATATAATCCAGACCGAGTTCATGAAGCTTTTCGATCGTTTGCCTGAATGGGCGATTACCATACCATACCGGCGCGCCTAATAGAACGCTCATGATACTTGGTCAGATTAGATTAGGTTGAGTTATACAAAAACCAGTGCCGCAACGACCGAGCCGAATTTATGCTCTTCTACCACTGCCGTCTTCACTTCTATCCGCTTCAAATCCAGCTTCAACTCCTTATCCTTATCCATATTGTAATTGCGACTCTCAGTCATCGTCTTCAGTTTGTTCCTTATCTTCGACTCTATATAATCACGCGAGTGATGACCATGATGCTCACAGATGATACCAAAAACAGGGCTATTGCTATTGCTATCGCTATCGGTTGAGTCTCTAAGCCAGCCATATCCCACACCAGCACCAATGAGCTCGCCTGATTTGCCAGCCATGCGGGAGAGCACACAGAAAGTTATCTCGCCGGGTATACACGTACACGACATCTTATCCACCTCTTCAGCCTTCGCAGGCAGTATGGAGGAGACCTCAACCAGATTGCATTCACCTATCCCCGCATCCTGCAATGCGAGATCGAAAGCAGCATCGTGATCATAAGCCATACCCATGCCCGAAGTGATAAAAAACGCTTTTGGTATCATCTCTGATTATCATTTCTTCTACGTAGATATAAAAAACAAAAACCGATTCCTGTTCCTGTTCCTCTTCCTCTTCCTGACACTCCCCCGCAATTTAAGAGTCGGGGACAAAGACAAAGTGCGGTAAGTGTAAGTATAAGAGAGTCAGAAGTAAGCTATTTCTTGCATAATCTATAAACCCTCTGCTTTTTGTCTGCTAAAAAACGAACATTTTCGAGAGCTATGAGAAAGTCATTCCAGAGGTTCTGGAAGACATGTGCCCAAAGAGATAGCCGAGTAGCTTTACGCAACTAAAAAGATTTGACCTGAGATTCATCTATGCCCCCAAAGATATTACCTGACACCTGACACCTGACACCTGGCGAAAAAGGTGAGCTACTCTTCCTTTCAAAATGCTGGATATCGCTTGAGTATGCGGGCGATGTGGAAATAATCTCTACAAGTGAAGCTTTCGAAAAGTTTAAAAAGGGAGAACTCATTCGAAAGGGACACGTGGAATAGAAAAGGTTTGGATAG
>JAGGRR010000132.1 GCA_021159465.1 Methanophagales archaeon | reverse complement strand
ATTATATTTGCCTGAAACGTTTGAAATATCTTCTTTTGCTATCATTCCCAAAGAGCATTTGGAGATACTGGTTCAAAAAGAAAGCTTTGTTTTACATATTCATATTCTCTGAAGGTACATAAACATAAATAACGATGTCAGTTCATTATCAACCAGTCGAATGTAAATCCTTTCTGCATCGTTTTAACAAGAAGTCCCTGCCGTTTAATTGGGGTGCAAATCCTTACCGCGGTTGTGAACATTCCTGCCCCTACTGTTTCGCACGCTACACACACGAATACCTCGGATACAACTCCAACACGGAGTTTGATAACAGGATACTTGTGAAAGTAAATGCAGCTGACGTTTTGGACTGGGAATTATCACGCTCCGGATGGAGACGCAAAACTGTTAATCTGGGTTCGGTTTGCGATCCGTATCAACCGGCGGAGAAGAAGTTTAAAGTCACAAGGCAAGTTCTGGAGGTTTTCGCGAAACACAAAAACCCGCTATTCGTTGGAACAAAATCGAATCTGATTTTGCGTGACAGTGATTTGCTCTCGGTTATGGCGAAACGCACGACAATAATCGTTTACTTTACAATAACAACGCTGGACGATGATATCCGCAGTAAAATCGAGCCGAGAGCCACCTCAACTGAAGAACGCCTCGATGCCGTGCAACAATTGTCAGATGCGGGCGTAACGGTTGGCATATTACTTATGCCGATATTTCCATATTTAACCGATGACTTCGAGAACATAAACGGCGTGGTAAAAGCGGTGAGAGATGCTGGTGCGAAAGATTTGGTCCCGGGAGTTTTGGACCTGAGGGCATCATGTAGAAGCCGTGTGTTGTCCCTCATCGAAGAAGAATTTCATGATTTGCTGCCAAAATATCTCGCACTTTATAAGACAGCGTACGCTCCAAAGGACTACGTTTGGAGAATCTATCGGGCTGTTGAAACCGCACGGAGGAAATGCGGGTTTAAAAAGTTAGAAATGCCTGTGCGCAGGGGAAAGCAGACGAGACTTGAGGTGTAGGTAGAAAATGCCGAAACGTATTTATTTGTCAATTGCAATAGATTTGAAATGAGGTGAAAAAAAATAGAATGGAAATACCAACTTTATCGGAAGAAGAGAAATGGGAGATGATGCGCGAGCTATTCGTGCTGAACAAGCAGATGGATATTGGCTTTATTATGCAAATGGGTGCGGAGAAGATGAGCGAATATTCGGAGATGACTGCACAGCGATATGCAGATATGTTGCGGGCGCAGGGCAAGGATAATGCAATCGGGTTTGCAATGAGTGAGGCGATAGTTCGTAAGAATCTAATGGGGAGCGATGTTGAAGTTGATGGAAATCCCAATGAAGCAACTTTGAATCTGAAGAGAGACGGTTTCTTGATGACGGCGATAAATCTAATAAAAAAAGGACTGTTGCCTATAAGTAAAGAGGATTTTCAAAGAGGATGCATTGAGGGCTATTTCAAACCAAGAGCGGAGAAACTGGGCATGGAATTGGACGTTGAATATACAGATGAAGGATACAGGATAAAGATAATCAAGAAGTAAACATGAAACATGAACCAATATTAAAGTTGCGGGATGCCTCTTGATGAAAAGACAACATCCGAATTCGACGGGTGGTATTGCATCCATTGCCAGAACCAGCAAAGCGATGGATTGGCAAGTAAGGAGCAGGTGAACGGGGTGTTTCCACATCTATGCTCAACACTGCAATCAACGCACTGAAGTTTTATTATGGCGAGGTTTTGAAGCGAAATTTTATCTATGAGATAATAAGGCTGAGGAAGTGGAAGGATAAGAAGTTGCCGGTGGTTTTGAGTCAGGAAGAAGTCTCTCAAATTCTTTCGTCCGTGAGCAACTTAAAACACAAAACAATCTTGATGCTTATATTATTCCGCGGGGTTAAGAGTGAGTGAGGTGGTGAAATTGAAGTCGGAGGATACTGACGTTGAGAGAAAAACTCATTCACATAAGAGGTGGAAAGGGAAGAAAAGGTCGCTACGCGATGCTTTTGGATGTAGCATTGGAAACGATAAAGAGATTAGACATCTACTGGAAGGCGGTACAGACCTGCGATATATCCAGGAGCTGTTAGGGCACAAAAGTTCGAAGACGACAGAAATATAATATATACCCATGTGAGTAATAAGGATATAGATAAGATAAAAATAAAAGTCCGTTGGATAGTTTGCAGATAAAAAGAGGGGAAGATAATTAAAAGGGGAGAAGTTC
>JAGGRR010000131.1 GCA_021159465.1 Methanophagales archaeon | reverse complement strand
GCAGAAAACTCCGATTTACGTGATATCGCAAATATATGGCGCAGGAATATAAAAACGATAAATACAGCTTCTGATATCGCCAGATTATATCACTATTTCAAGAAATATTTCCTCATTGCGGTCATTCACAAGGAAAAGGACAGGGGAAAAGAAGAGCATGGACAGGGGTATGACGGGTATGATGTTATCGGTTTTGTTGCGGGAGCGGTGAAGGATGGACACGGGCATGTCTCCGGGATCGCTGTGGAGCGTGAGTATAGAAGGAAGGGAATAGGGAGTAGCTTATTGCGGCGGTTGTACGAAGAATTCTACAATGACGGTTTTGAGCGAGTTACACTGGAAGTACGGAAGAGTAACAAAGAAGCAATAAGGTTCTACGAGCGTCAGGGTTTTAAACCCGCTTTTGTTATACATGGCTATTACGCAGACGGTGAAGATGCCATAGTGTATGAGAAAAGATTTACATTTACAGATGAGAATCCTATTAGCCACGGGAAGGAAGGCAGAGTGGATGGTTCGTGATGCGGTAAAGAATATAGATATAGACGGTAGTTCAGCTTCTGCGCTGCAATGTGAAGTACTCACACAAGACCTGGATATAGCAGCATTTTCAACACCAGCGTCGTTGAGAAGGGCACTCGTTACACAATCCGGTAATGGTAATAAGTATGACCTCATTCTGGTCTCAGGACTTTGCAAAGCCAATTTCTCTCATTTAGAGCGAGAGCTGAAGACACCTGTTCGATTGGGACCGCGGAACGCATACGACATCACCGAAATTTTGAAATTCGCTGATAGAATAGAATTCTCTACCCGGATACCTGCCGATGTATTACTGAGCATGAAGAGGAAAGAGGATGCTAAACAGCTCTTACGGGTATTAGAGGAAAGAGCGAAGGATAAGTTCAGGCTGAGAGGTGTGAAAATAGGAGGGGTTACGAGGATGAAGGTCTGTGCAGAGCTTGTGGATGCAACTCTGATGGATGATGCGGATATCCAACACAGGATGGAATACTTCATCGAGAGTGGCGCCGATATTGTGGATATTGGCGTTCATATAGGTGCGAATCCTGCGGATGTGAGAAGGGCGGTTAAGGCTGCTCGTAGTTTCGCACCTGAGCTCCCCATCTCTGTTGATACTATGGAGCAGGAACTTATACTCGCGGGCATAGAGTCAGGTGCCGATATGGTGCTCAGCCTCAACAGTGCGAATATCTCTGCAGTTGGGGATGCAATAGCGAGAAATGATATAGCAGCGGTTGTTGTGCCCGATACCGATACCAATACTGGTCTTAAATTATCCACACTGCTTACGAACATAAATACCGCACGTGAGATGGGCATCAAGCGCGTAATAGCAGACCCTGTTCTTGATGCCGTCGGCTACGGAATAGGAGAGTCACTGCACCGGTATTATCTCTTCAGGCTGCTGGATAAGTGTACACCACTATTCTTCGGTGCCGGTAACGTAACGGAGCTCATGGATGCCGACTCTGTCGGCGTGAACGCACTTTTAGCTGGCATTGCCTCTGATATAGGTGCTGATATCCTTTTTACACCCGAATACAGTGCCAAGGCGAAGGGTAGTGTGAAGGAATTAAGAGTGGCATCGGAGATGATGATGCTCTCGAAAGCTCGTAATAGCACACCTAAGGACCTCGGACTCGATCTTCTCATCATGAAAGAGAAACGAAGTAAGCCAGTATTGCAAATTAACGCCGATACAGATGTTATAGAAGCAAGAGGCGCGAAGAAATGGCGGCTCGACCCCGCAGGGTCTTTTGAAATCGGTATCTGTGAGGTTGGAGGCAGACGAAAGATATATGCTAAGCACCTGCCCTCTGGTATCCAGATAGTGGGTTTGAATGCGAAGGAAGTGATGGATACAATCCTGCGGCTGAAGAAGGTCTCGCTGCTGGAGCATGCATCATACCTGAGCAGGGAATTGATGAAGGCTGAGCTCGCACTATACCTTAACAGGGGTTATGAGCAGGATGGAACTCTATTTTGATATGCTTCATGCCTCTTCATGCTTCTTCTCCTTCACCTCTGAAATCGCTTCCCCATCCCGGAATAGGATTCTTAGCATGTCCCCGGTCGAGATATCCATCACACTCCTCACCACCTTTTGTTCCTTCAAGCAGATACTATAACCCCTTTCGAGGATTGCTCGCGGACTTAAAGCATCAAGTTTACCATTAAGAGCCTGTAAACCCTTCCTGTGTAGCTGCACACGATGCATAACCTCAGCAATCAGGGTTCTCTTCACTTCGTCCACCATCTGCCGATATTGGTTTATCCTCTCAGTGGGCTTTCTGAACAGGACGTTCTTTTCTATACTCTCAAGTCTCCGCCTTTGCTGCTCTATCAGTTTGTAGATGTTCTGCCGCAACTGCAGCTCAAGCGTGCTCATATTCTTCTCTATCTGCCGCTTATCAGGCACGACCAGCTCAGCAGCTTCTGATGGTGTTGCCGCTCGCCGGTCTGCAACGAAATCCGAGATGGTGAAGTCGGTTTCATGCCCCACTGCCGATATTACAGGAATTTCAGATGCAAATATCGCTCTTGCTACACTCTCCTCGTTAAATGCCCACAGCTCTTCTATTGAACCACCACCTCGTCCCACCACGAGCACATCCACCTTCTCAAGTTCCCTATTCACACGATTCATCAGCTTGATGGCATTAACAATCTGAGGAGCAGCTTCTTCGCCCTGTACTGCTACCGGTGCCAGCAGGATATGCACATGAGGGAATCGCCGCCTCGTGATGTTTATCATATCACGGATGGCTGCACCGGTAGGGGAGGTGATAATGCCTATGGTATGGGGAATAACCGGTATCGGCTTCTTATGTGTGGCATCGAACATGCCTTCGTCCTTAAGCTTCTTCTTCAATTGCTCAAAAGCTCGATATAGCGCACCTATACCCGATTCCTGCAGCTCTTCTACATACAACTGATACCTGCCCCGTTTCTCATACACGCTTATATGCCCCCGGACTATCACACTCATACCATCTTCAAGCCTAAATTTCAGTAATGCATTCCTATTACGAAACATCACACACCGCAACTCTGAATATTCATCCTTGAGTGTGAAATAGACATGCCCGGAAGTGGGTTGACTCACATTGGAGAGCTCACCCTTTATATAAATATCCCTTAATAACTCATCACTATCCAATTTCTGCCTGATGTAGCGCGTTATTTCCCATACAGAGTATATACGAGTATGAGTTTTTTCTTTTTCCTTTTCTTCTCCTTCTCCTACTTCTCCTTCGCCCGGTACATCTTCCTCTATCACCGCAGCAGCAGTATCATCTTCTTTCTTCAGATGCAGGAAGTCCAGTAGTGTTATCTTTGGCTTTACCATTTTATAACATCTCTTTTATGAGTGCGGGTTTCTTCAATATAAGTGAAGGGTATCCCAGATAAGGAACACGCACCCTTGCTACCGCTATGACCCATTCTGGCTTCACTGGCTCAATCCTGACCCACCTGCCATCACTAACCCTCACAGCCAGACACTGCTGGTCATAGGCACTATTATTATCACCCTTTGTAATGTAACCTGCATGAGGCGCAGGTCTACCATCAGGCATCTTATCTCCCTTGTTCACCCAGTACATCGCACGGTGTATAATCGGTGTTATGGAAGAGAACCCATCTGGTCTGTATATGATCACATCCCCGTAATTATTGAATGATTTATAATTGCACTGCATACCCTCCTCATACGTTATGATATGTGTGCGATGCGGTGATTGTACGAATATCAAATCCCCTACCTGCATGTTTGGTACCATACTCCCGGACTCAACAGCATAGCCGATGTGCCACGTACCCGTGAGCGCATATGCCACCACTATTATAAGACCAACAATCAACACCGCCTCCATCAGACTCTTACCTGTTTCTATCAGTGCCCCCTTCATTGCCATATTTTCAACCTCGTTTGCTATTTGTATTTATTTGGTATTATACTCCCTTTACTACTATAAAAGGTTTAAAAATGAGAGCATAACATAATAAGGAGTA
>JAGGRR010000130.1 GCA_021159465.1 Methanophagales archaeon | reverse complement strand
ATGATTATACTCATAATATAATAAGATATGCTGATTGAGTTGCCGAGACATACGGAGATATTCGGCTCAGTAAAGATTCACGAGTTGCAGCGGGTATTAAAGCTGGACTCCGGTGGCTTTGAGAACCCCAGAGCTTGTGATATCGCCTTTGAAGGTATAAAGAAGGTTTTGAAACGACTCGCAATCATTGTACCCATAAAAAATGAGAATATACACCTGCTGGAGGGTGTTCTGAGAGCAATACCTTTTGATTGCTCAGTAATCGTGGTCTCGAATAGTGCACGGGTACCACAGGATGTATATAAAATAGAGAAAGATGTGATAACAAATGTTCATAACCTCACACAGCAGGAGATGCTCACCGTACATCAGAAGGACCCTGAATTGGGCTTTGCATTCCATGATCTCGGCTATGATCATCTCCTTGATAGCGATAGACTGGTAAGAGATGGTAAAGCCGAAGGGATGATAATAGGCATGTTGCTTGCGAAGGCGCTGGGTAAAGACTTCATTGGGTTCGCAGATGCTGACAACTATATCCCCGGTTCTGTTCGTGAATACGTAATGGATTACGCAGCGGGCTTCTGTATGTCCGAGTCGCCATACTCAATGGTGAGGCTACACTGGCGATATAAGCCAAAAGTAGTTGAGGACAGGCTGTATTTCAAGAAATGGGGCAGAGTAAGCGAGACAACGAATAAATATCTCAATCTACTGCTATCAACCACCACCGGCTTTGAGACCCGGGTGGTAATAACAGGGAATGCGGGTGAGCATGCATTGACCATGAAGCTTGCGGATATCATGAGTTACTCCACGGGCTATTCAATCGAGCCCTTTCACTTCGTCTATCTCTTCGATGAGTTCGGGCTAAAGACGGATAAGATTGTGTATTCTGATGTGGTGAGTGCTGGAATTGAGGTATTCCAGATAGAGACGTTAAATCCACATATACACGAGGAGAAAGGGGAGGAGCATATTAAAAATATGTTACTCGGCTCCCTGAGCACGATTTATAACAGTAAACTCTGTAACGATTATGTGAGGCAGAAGGTGCTTGAGGAGCTGGTAGATATACTGGAGAGGTGGGAGAAGCCACCCGAGATG
>JAGGRR010000129.1 GCA_021159465.1 Methanophagales archaeon | reverse complement strand
AAAGCCGTTGGCTTTTAGATTTACTCTGTCCTCTGTGACAAAAATTGCTTTTATTGGTGTCGTTTTGGTTGGCATTGCCATTTCTTTGGGTTTCAGGGATAAAGGAAGCCTATAAAGGCTTGCTGAATGGTGACATTTTGGTGGGGGTTAATCCTGTTTTTATTGTTTCTATCAAGGTGTTTTGCTATATAACCTTTTACACCTTTTTACATCCCCCTCATGCCTACCTGAGCCTTTCTTTATCATCCTCCATCTGCGCCCGTACAGAGAGTAAGGCATCTTTCAGCGTGGCAATGAAATCCCACCGCCGTTTATCTGCCTTCTTCTCTATCTCGCCTGCACCCCTCGCTGCCATCAATAACTTCGTACCTCCTGGTTCTCCATAGCCCACATATAGCTTATCGGGGGTCTTGACATGTGCGCCGATTTTATAATATGATACTCCTCCCCTGTCTCTCTCCTTCTTTATCACTATTTTTATCCAGTGTACGCGTCTGGCGAGTCTGACAATTTTCCTCAACTCTGTATCAATGATTCGTGTGGCAAGCTCTTTATATGCCTCATCTACAGTGCCCTGAATCTCTACATTCACCTTACCCTTCGCTCTGAACTCGCTCAGGAATCGCATTATATCATGCGTAGTCACGATTCCCCGGGGGCTCAGGTCCTTTTTTGTTATTGGCACGGCGCGTATATCATGCTCACTCATCAAACTCGCAACATCAGCCAGATTCGCATCCATGGTGGTGGTTATCACCGGTGAGCTCATGATATGTGAGACTGGCTGTCCCATTCTCGGTACCTTCTCACCTTTGTACTCACCTGAAGTCATTCTTTGCTTCGGCTTGTAGAGCCTTCTCAGGATGTCTCCTTCCGTGATTATGCCTGTTATTCTGTTGTGGTCATCGACGATAACCAGATGTCCAAGGTTACTCTTCCGCATGATGCTGCGTGCTTTGCCTATACTGGCTGTCTTATCTACGTATATTACATCCCTGGTCATCACATCACCCGCCTTTGTATCTCTGAGGATGAAAGAATGTGCTCCTCTTGCCATGATGTCATACTCCGTAACAATCCCTACGAGTTTTCCATCAGCGTCAACTATTGGCGCTGCCCTCTGACCACTGTCCAGCAGTTCACAGATAGCATCTATGGTCGGTGTATCCCTGTGTATGCAGTGTGGCTTAAACATGAATTCGTCCACAGGCGAGTCAGGGTTGGAAGCGAGCAGCAGATCCTGTATATTCACCATGTATATCTCATTCTCACTGCTATCGCTATCAAGCACAAGGAGATTATGGAATTTATTCTGCTCCATGATGCCTATCGCCTTCCCTATCGATGTATCAGGCGCTATGGTCTTCACTTCCTTAGTGCTTATCTCTATCACTGGCTCTTCAAGCATCGCTACTCGCATCACCTCCTCTTTCGCCAGATTCTATCATCACCCATTTGTCCTTACCTTCCCACAATTTTAGCGAATGGAGAAAGATGCCGAGCTTTGAGTCTTTCAGCTTACGCTCTAACTCACGCTTCAAGAATAGTGCTATATTCTCGCTCGTTGGATATTCCACTATCTCATTCAGATACCTGTGGTCAACCAGCTCAAGTACTTCTTTCACCACCGCTTTCACCTCTGAGAAGTCTGCTACACATTCAGTATCAGGCTTCTTATCGCCCTCTACTATCACTTCTACTTTATATGTGTGACCATGTAGATTCCTGCATTTACCAAGATAACGTGGCA
>JAGGRR010000128.1 GCA_021159465.1 Methanophagales archaeon | reverse complement strand
TATCCATGTAGAGGGTGTAGAGTGGGCTGTTGACATCCCCTTCCTCGATTGATTATATCATTGCAGACGTAAAATCGAAGCAGCAGGAGGTGGTGAAGAAGCGGAGTAAGAGAAGGGGCACAGGCATAGGTACCCAGATAAAAGAAGATCAGGCTATGATGTTCGACCTCATGAACATCCTCACTTACATGTCCTCCATTGCCATCGCTGATATACGCAAGGATGAGATATTCGAGCTTGCAGGGCAGCAGGATGGTATTACCGCACGACTATTAAAGAAGATACACCTGTTAGCGAGGAATTATGGCTATAATTATGCAACGGCATGCCGGCTGGCGTCCGAGGAGGCACATCATCCAGCTCTTAAAGATTTCCTCATCAGGTTCTCAAATGCATTAGCAACAGGAGAGGAAGAGGCGGTAGATGACAAAGCTGAGAGAGGAGGTGTGGAAGATGAGAATGAGGTGATGGAGATCATGAAGAAAGATAATAAGAACCCTATAAAGGTATTGCATGTAGAAGACGAGAAGGGTGCGCTGGAGATAACAAAATTGTTCCTTGAGCGGAAGGGGCAGAACGATTTTGAAGTGACGCAGGCGCTATCAGCGGAACAGGGTCTGGAGATGTCGGAGAATGGTAACTTTGATGTTGTCATCTCAGATTACAGGATGCCAGGAATGGATGGTCTGGAGGTGGGAGAGGTAGAGGAACTGCGGAAAGATGACGAAGGATGGGTAGGGGAAATATCAACGGGTAAAGGACGTGGTAGGATATACAAGAGATTGCGAGAGGAAGGGTAAAGAGAGTAAAAATGCCGCAACTGCAACTGCAACTGTAACTACGACTGCGACTGCTATAAATAAAAATAAGGATATGAGAACAGAAGTACATGAACATGTATAGAGTTACCATCTGGAGAACAGAATAAAGAATTACAGGATGAGGCGAATGATTGCTGGGTACGGTGGATTTGCTCATGCAATTGTGAAATAAAGTGCACTTACTCAGGATGCAGATACAGGATACACAAACACTCCGTGTGTCCGTACGTTGAAGTCCATACCACAGAACTTATCAATATACTCCTGGTGAATAGCCTGGGGGTCCAAATCCTTGAGCAGGTCAGGATGCAGCCACTTTGCCATATATGCGAGACCAACGGGATATGCAGAGCCAAAAGCGATGCTCCCATCCATCAAGTAAACACGCTCGTCTGCTACTGCCCTGATATTATTAAACCCCGGCAATTCTACTATCCTCTTATACTCCTCTTCCAGCCCCGATTCGTCATCGATCCTGTAACCACCCTTGCGAGAAAGTCCAACGATAACATCCGGGTTTTGCTCCAATATCTTTTCTGTTTCTATTGCGGGATATGACCCCTCAAGCTCTGCTATTACAGCTATGTTCCTCCCGCCTGCGAGTTCACAGAGCTGATGCATTGCTGTCCCTTTTGAATATGTCTTACGCTCACTTATTGAGTCTACATTACTCTTATCAAGGAAAACAACTGGCTTCTCATCTTCTGGAATCGCTGACACTTTGTCTTCTATCTCCCTGACATATTTATCATGCCAGTTGAGATACTTAGAGGCATTAGCCTCTTCTTCAAGTAAATATCCCAGCGTTTTCATACCCTCCCTGAGTTCTTCCGGCTTGAAGAAGTCCAGACGAATGACCGTTATGGTAGAAGGGAGTTTGTCTTCTATATATTCAGGACCTGGCCATCTCCCGTACGCGAATACAGCATCGGGCTCTAATCGCAGCACCGCCTCAGGGTCAATCTCCTTCCATGTGCCGACTACCGGTTTTTTACTTATCACAGGGAAGTAATCACTTCTTTTTGCTATCGTATCACTGATACCAACTATTCTGCCCCTGGCGCCTAAAACACGAATTGCTTCTGCTATATCTGTATTCAGCACGACTAATCTCCTCAGTGGCTTGTATATCGTGACATTTTCTCCGGTTGCTGTTGTAATTGTCCTTGGATACCTCCCATGAAAAAAATAAATGCAGGCAAGTTTACCGAGTTCTTCCTTTTCGAGGTGTTTCGTTTCTTCACCTAAATACGTTGCCCTCATGTAAGCCATGACAGCATCTATTACCTCGACTCTCGATACAGATACAGAAGCGGTAGCGGTGTTCGGATTCGAAGCAGTCGTAGCTGTAGCTGTAGCTGTGGCTAACACCGATGTTAGAATCAATATTGACGCTATGCAACAGAATACACCTTCGGCTTTTCTTCTTCCCCTTATTCTTCCTCTTCGCGTGCTTAACTTCAATTCCGTATCAATCATCCTTCTTCACCTCTCTTTTTTCTCCTTTTCGTAAAAAACAAAAGCTACCGAAATTACAACAGCTACTACAACTACGAATAGCCCTGCAAATCCTGCACCAAAGCCCGTCAGTCTAAATTTTAATGCAGATGCGAAAACCGGAGAAGATGAGTAAGTTGGTACTGGTGTTACTGTTGGAGCGCCCAATTCCACTTGCTCTCTTCTTACTTCATCGTAGCCCGGGCTCGGGCATGGGCATGGTATCGTCACACATATTTGGTTTGATTCGTGTTTGTTTATCCCGTTCTTATAAACAGCTTTGAAAACTGCCTGGGGCACTCCTTCCCCAATTTTGGTATTGTGGACCTTAAAAGCGGCAATGGCGGACTCACCGCGCTTTATCTTGCCAATGTATACCTTTTCCGGCTGGCATTCCACCATGCCTGCGGTTGTAACAGATGGAACAGCAACAACATAAACATTGTCAACATCAGATAGCCCTTCATTTACAACCTCTAACCTGACCTCGTCCTCAGTAACTTCCTGTGGTAATAGGTTTACCGTGCCTGTGACAACAACTGGAATAAAATAACGAATGCCTTTGCTGCTCTCTCCATGTGTATCTTCAATCTCAGCAACGAATTTCAGCATGTAAATGCCCTCTTCAAGTGGTGCTTTTATTTTAAATCCGAGATCAACTTTGCTATCCGGTCCTAATACTCCCGCAGAGGTATAGCTGTTATAGACCTTAAATTCACGCTCGACGATATGAGCTTCCTTTATGTATGCATCCATTGTGTAGTAAGTCTCAGTGTCAACGTCTGGATAATGTGTGGTCGTGGTCATGTCTATTTTCTTCTTTATCGGCTTATCCTGCATATTTTTAAGTGTTATTGTGAGTACACCCACATCACCGGGCATTAATGTCTCAGGGCTGAGTTTGTAATCGTAGACCATTACAGAGGGTTTTGGACTGGGCGCAATTTCACACCTGTCTAACAGGTTGTCTACATCTACATCATCAGCGAAACATAAGTTTGTAGAGGAAAACAAGACTACAGAGATTATCAGATAAAAAAACACTGCTTTTAACTCATTCACGGCTATCTCCCCCTCCTCTCCTGAATGAAACTAAAACTGCTACTGCAACTACAAGCAATCCTGCAAGAGCAGATACCGCTTCAAATGCTGGTACCGGTACTGGAGGAGAGGGTGCTGGTGTAGTTGTGGGACTCTGCATGGGTGTTCCCACTACGCGTACAGAAGCGCTCATACTTTTAATATCGCCTTCCTTCTCGCTCAGAGCATCATACCACATCCCGCTAAAAGTCCCACTTCCCTGTGATGGCGCTCGCACTTCGTATCTTATTGAAGTTTCGTTAGCCACTACAAAGATAACCTTCTGTCCTGATACATGGGTTTGATTTGAAGGATGTGTGGTACTGACAAATGCAAAACCTTCTGGAATGGTCTCTACAATGCCACCCACATGTAAACCCGAGATATTAATGAATACGTGGAACGTTGAACCTGGAGCGGGAGTGTTTGTAGATAGAGTACGAGTGACTGCTATACCAGATCCTGATGCGCTGGCAATTGTAATTACAACAGGGAATATCGCTATTGTTATTGCTATTATCATTGCCGGTATTAATACCATCCGTAATATCTTACTATTATCTATGTCCATAGTTGATACTTATATGCATCATATAAATATAAAATGTCTTTCCATGTGATACTAAATACTGGACAAGCGTTTTTCCCACCATAAACAAGCTCTCTTTATACCTATCTCTATGCCTTCCGCCAGATGTATGGTGCTGATTGGGGATTAGATCTGCGGGAGGTGGCAGCATACTACATTAACAAAAGGAAGATTTCAGCAGGGATAATAGCATAATCTTCCTCTATTTCTAATGTCTTATGATTTGTGGTTACAATCAGGCGTTTAATATGGAAATCTTCTTTTAACATTCTTGCCTTCCTTTTAATTTCTCTAATATCTACATCTTTCTGTGTATATTTTGCTTCCACTGCTAAAAGAACAAGCCTGTTAGACCTGTCAAGATACCACGCAAACCCATCTACAAGTTCTTCTTCATCCTCTGTAATAATATATCCCATATTCTCAGGTGCAATCCTTATAAGCGGCATGTATCGCAAATGGGAAATGATCACAGCCTCAAATAGGTGCTCTCTTACCCTCTCATCAGAAAGCAATTTTTTAACTTGACCAAATTTAATGGCGCCTCTTGAACAAAGGTATACAGCTATAAAGGCTGCGGGATCATTTACTATTAACTTCAACCTATCTTTCCTCGGTGTTACACGTGCAGAATCGAGGTCTATCTGTGTTGGAGAAGATATATTTGGAAGAAAGGAGAATAAGCCTGACGCTCTAAGATAAGAGATATATTTCTCCACATCATCCCTTCTCAGATTAAGATTTTGTGTTAAAGTGCCATAACTACAGGAGAGTCTCATAGAAGGTAAATTAACCGTACTAAGTATCTGTTTTGTTATATCCTCAGAAAGCCCGAATTTTATTGAATCCGTCACCAAAAGATTGAATATGTCATCGCTATATCGCGCAAAAGGGATGGTTATTTCTCCACTTCTTTGTGATTTTATTGCTTCATAGATGCTTCTTGGATATCCTCCTGCGTATAAATAGACATTTTCAAAGAGGTTATGAAGGTCATCATAACAGGCTTGCAATGTTTCATTCAGAATTCTTTTATAATTGTAAAACAAGCTATCACTATCTGTTTGAAATCCCGAAAAATACTCCGTAAGACCTATTCTTCTTCCACTCCCCTTTCTAAACGTATTTCTAATATGACTCTGAAATGTTCTTCCTAAAATTGATTCTGCCATTTCTATAAACCTTCTGGGATAAAAGAATTGCTCACCTCTTAATTTCTCTCCTAAAGGTCCAAACCGTCCGGCTAACTCCCTTTTTGCACTACTTAAGTCTAATGAATAACTTCCTGTTGCTACTAATGCTATGCCCGGACCTATGCTCCCACTGTCAATTAAATTTTTAATTGCCCTTGCCCAGCCCTTATAGAAAGTAACTTCATCGAGAATGATAATAAGCGGTTTGTTTTCCCTTTTGAACCTTTTAATAATTTCATCAACTAATTCTCTCAGGTATCTTTTCCTGTCCGCCTCTTTAATAAGTTCATCGGAATCGAGCGAGATGTAAACAAAAGAATCAGGAGGATAACCTCTCTGGATGTAATCTTTTATCATATATTTTAAAGTAGATGTTTTTCCGATTCTCCTTGGTCCTCTAATTATTAATACCCCATACGCTCTATTGTTCGAATAAAGGGGTTTAAAGAAACTCTTTTTGAGAAAATAATAAATTTTTGGAGATTCATATAAACCTTCATTATCAGCATCCATCAATTCTCTTAGTGCGCCATCCTTTAGATACCAATCTCTATTCGCAGGATCATGCCAAGGATTTTGATTCTTTATCATTGATTCTATGATGCTGTCAATCTTCGAATGAATATTAGCGTTCATACAGCTCAATGCCTCTTCTTTTTAACTAAATTATCAACTTGTCCCCTTAAAATGTTCACCCTGGTAAGGAGTGCTTCATGCTTCTTTTCCAATTCTTCCAGTCTGTCCAAAATCTCACTTAGCACCAGCGTTTTCTTATCGTAGTTCTGAACGAACTGTTTTATTGCTTTGCTTATTAGAGCGCTCCGGTTTATTCCTTCCCTCTTAGAGAGTTCCTCTAATTTTTTTAATTCCTCTTCCTCTATCCTTACTGAAATTGGCTTTTTATCACCCATAGGAATACATTGTATTACAAAGTATTTAAATACTTTGCATTTGTAATCTATTGTCATTCTTTGTATTTCGAAAAACATCCTAAGGTACTACATCGTATTGCTCTGCATTGTCCACCATACACAAACATATCTAAATCAAATGACAAATAACACCTATATTCATATATTCATATACCTCAACCTTTTTTCTCAATTTGGATGCAGCTTCCCATAGTTTATCTTCATGAACCTCCTGTCTCCCTTATCTCCTCTGCTCACCATAACAAACTTCACACTTATAACTTATCTTAACTTATCTTATATACGATTACATCTATCTTTTATCAAAAAAACCACCATAGAATAGGATAAAATGGGCGTGAGTTTTGGAGAGCCGTGGGTGTTGCTATTTCTGGGGATTATCCCCTTGCTATACTATTTTTACCGGATTTACTGCAAGAAGCGTAAAGAAGCGGCACTAAAATTTAGTACCTTCAGTATTGTAAAAGAAGCTTCAGCTTCTACCACAAGTAATAATAGAACCAAACGCAGCACCAAATTCAGGGCCCATCTACCTTTTATCATCCTTATCATTGCTATGGCATTGATTATCGTTGGTCTTGCAGACCCGATGATCCCCTTCAAGCGCGCTAAGAAGGGTGTTAACGTAGTCCTGGCAATTGATGATTCCGGGAGCATGCAGGCAACCGATTATAAGCCAACGAGATTAGAAGCCGCGAAAGCCGCAGCCAAAACATTGATAAAGAGCTTGAAACCGAAAGATAACGTGGGTATCGTCATCTTCGAATCCGGTGCAACAACCGCCTGTTATCTTACCCCTTTTAAGGATAAGGCAATAAATAAATTAGAGGCGATAGAACCGCGAACAGGGCGAACTGCTATCGGCGATGGTCTCACCCTCGCTATTGACATGGCTACTTCTATCCCGAACAAGAAGAAAGTGGTTATTTTACTGAGTGATGGTGTGAACAATTCCGGTGTTGTGAGTCTACAGGAAGCAATTCAGTTCGCGAAAACAAAAGGCGTACAGGTTTATACCGTTGGACTTGGCTCTGAGAAACCGGTGGTTATCGGCTACGACCTCTTTGGCAATCCGCAGTATGCCGAGCTTGATGAACAGACGTTGAAAAAAATCGCCGCAGATACTGGCGGGAAATACTACAAGTCAGTGAATGAAAAGACGCTGGATGAGATTTACGCACGTATCAGCAGGCACATAAAGCGAGAGTGGGAAGAGACCAGTATAAAGGATTGGTTCTTTATCGCAACTTTTATAATGTTATTGGTGAACATGTATATCATCTATGGTAAGTACAGAGTGGTTATATGAGATGATTATAAGTATAGGGAAGAGTATAGGGAAGAGAGCGATAGTTGTGCTCTTGATTTCTGCATTCCTCTTCGCTGTCACATCAGCGTCAGCATCAGCATCAACATCAACGTCAACAGCGGCGAAGACGCTTGTCGTACGTAAAGTCGTTGAAAACGCGAATAACATAAAAGTCGGTGATAAAGTTATTATCAGGCTTCAATTTAAGAACCCTTTTAAGCAGGCTATACCTCTTCGAATTGTGGATCGGAACATTATCGGGAATAACGGGCTGGACATAAGATGCCTTGAATATACACTGCCCGCAAAGGAAGAGTCGGTATTTGCATACAGCGACCCGATAGTGCCATTTAAACCCGGTAAATACACACTGGACGCGGCAAAGGTAGCTTACACCAATCCAGAAACGGGCAAACGCGAAACGGTGGAATCAAACACGCTGGACATTCAGGTGAAGGCTAATAACAGCCAGCAGCAGCTGCAGGGTCAGCAGACGCAGGGCATTACCACTATTTATCAATGCAATGGCACTTATACCCATTCCACTTTTTATTCCTCCTCCGGTGGTTCCTTCAATATCCAGATTGGCAGTTCCACTCACAGCTATGGCAACAAACAACAATCGCAATCAGGCGGGCAGCATCAAAAGAGTATAGAAAAGCGCATAACGAACAATCAAATCGTTCAGAATGGGGATAAATTGAAGAAAGAGCTGGAGAAAGAGATGCAACAGCATAAGGAACAGGAAGAGCGAATATGGAAAGAACTTACCAAAAACCCCGACTTCCTGAAATACGATAAACAATTAAGGAATGCTGGATTTAATCAGACACCAGCTTCTTTTAATCTCGTATCTCAGAACTATACACAGGTAACCATACCTTATAGGAATGAAAGCACAGGTGCTGAGCGAAGAATCAAAGCGGATTATGTCAACGGAACTATTCAAAATGTTACTCTGGAAACCATATCCGAGCATAGGCATAAGGAAGAGCGCAGCAGCAGCAGCAGCCCCTGGTGGCTACTTCTCCTCATACCCCTCACAGGAGTAATTGCAACCGGGTGGTTTATCTTTGATAAATATCTTAAAAAAGCGAGACGAGGTGAGATACAGCCACAGCCCACCATTGCCGTAGAATCTGCACAAAGTGTTGACTACGTGCGCGAGGCAAGAAGATTTATTGAAGAAGCAGAGGACTTATTCAGGAATGGCAGAGAGAAGGACGCATACGAGAAGGTATCAAAGGCAATCCGCTTCTATTTCTCGCACAAACTCGGTATTAAAAGAGAATTGTTAAACAGCGAGTTGATGAATGCTCTGAAAGGCAGAATGGACACTGAAACGTATTCAAAGGTGAATAAATGCCTTGATCTGTGCGGAATGGTTGAGTTCGCGAAGTACAGAGCCAACCGTGAAGATTTTGATAAAATTGTGGAGATAGCTAAAGGGTTGATAGCATGACCAGTCATGGAAGAAGAGAAGAGAAAAAGAGAAAATATGGCATAAAATCCAATGGTTATAGAGGTAGAGGGTTTTGCCCGCTGTGGGTCTGGTAGGGTAGGAACGATAGTGGCGTGGCTATTGCCCCTCTATATCAACTCATAATCTGAAGATAATAATGGGTAAATTGCGTGGAACTGCGGCAGTACCGGTAATATTTCGGCATCGTTAGCGAAGTGTTCTACGTGCTTGCGACGGCATAGGCACTAAATACATGCTTTTTGTTGGGTATAAATGAAAGGAATAGCATGTTTGGAAATCGCATCAATAACAGCACTTACAATCCTGTTTTTGCTTTTTGCCTCTCTTAACATGGGCTCTGTCATGATGCCTTCTTCCTGCTGGCAGCCACCGTCCGCGGACAAAGAACCAGAAGTTGTTTTTGATTTCGGCAGTGTTCAGCAAATAAAAGAGGTTTATATTTTCCTGGCGGATGCGAAACGAACGAAGTTCGATATTTTTGGAGGGACACCACCGGACAACTGGTCAATTCTCGCATCTTATGACAATGACCCTACAAAGCGTGTGCATTTCTGCTCCTGGGAAAGAATTGATTTAGGGAATGAAAGCACAAGATTTCTCAAGTTCGTGTTCAATATGACAGAATTAGAAGGTAAAAAACGATATAATCGAACTTTCAACCGAGTTGTGGTATCGTTCGATGTTGTGGAATCAAAAGGAAAAATAGGTGAGATGTTGGTAATATCCGCGAATAATAAAAAGATAACGCCGGTAGAGGTAAGCGGAGAAAATGCTTCGAGATTGGTTGATGAGCAAGACCTTGTGAAACTCCCGATAACGCAAAAATATGGCGCTTACTTTGACGAGATGTATTTTGTGCGAACCGCAAAGGAGCATTTAAATCTTGAGGAGCCTTATGAATGGACGCATCCACCGCTTGGGAAGCTCATAATAGCCTTTGGCATTTTGTGTTTCGGGATGAATCCATTTGGCTGGCGTATTTTAGGCGTTTTAGCAGCTGCTACGATGATACCGATAATGTTTCTTTTTGGTAAACGCATGTTTAAAAGCTCAGCAGCAGGCTTCTTCGCTGCTTACCTCATGACCTTCGAGTTTATGCATTTCTCTCTGGCAAGGTTGGCGACTGGGGAAATCTATATCCTCTTTTTCTCTTTATTAATGTTTTATTTCGCCTTCGATTACTTCTCAAAGCGGGAAGAGGAAGGAGAGAGCGAAAAAAGGAAAATATCCACTTCTCTTTTTCTCAGCATCATTTTCTTCGGTCTTTGCTTCGCTGTGAAATGGACGGCGGTATTTGGTTTAGTAGCAATTTTGATTCTTTTATTGATTAGCAACTGTAGAAATAAAAAGCCGATTTTTTATGATTATAAAATTGTTTTAGCGGGACTCTTCGTTTCCGCTGCTATTTATATCACAACCTACATTCCATACATGCTTTCGGGTGGTGGACATGGGCTGCTGGATATTCACAGGTTTCCGCTGTATATGGAATACATATCTAAATACATGTCCGGATGCAATATGAGTATCACCCCTCCCACACCACTAACCGTCTTCGATCTGCAATTGGGCATGTTTGGATACCATGCAGGAAATACAGCGACACATCCTTTCTCTTCGCCCTGGTGGTCCTGGCCCCTTATGCTTAAACCGCTCTGGATGTATTCTTATTCTAATACCAATACTTTGGACGGAACAGCAATGGTTTCGACAATTGTTTTGCTCGGCAATCCGGCGATATGGTGGTGCAGTATTCCTGCATTGATTTTTATCGCGGTAAAGTTCGTAGCTGATATAATAAGGAAAAGGGAGTGTAGTTTTGTTTCCCTCTTCATTCTCATTCCTTTTCTGTTACAATGGATTCCTTATGCACTTATCACGAGAACCCTGTTCATCTATCATTTTGCGCCCGATGTGCCGTTTATGATATTTGCACTCACTTATTGGACAACATTTTTAGAAAAGAAAGGGTTATCAGGGAGAAAAGGTCTTTTCTTTAAATGTGTGGTTATTGCTTTTCTTATTTCGATTGCGGTTCTCTTCTTCCTCTTCTACCCTGTAATATCGGGTTATCCCATAGCGTATAAGTATAAGGAAAGTTTGAGATGGTTAAGTGGGTGGACGTTTTGATAAAAAAGTGATAGTGCCATATGAACGTAAGCGAAAGTATCGTGAACGTAATGCACAATCCCGGCGCGGCGGAAGCATCCACCATTTTCACAAGTCTGATATGAAATTTCTGAGTGATAGCACCTCTGAGCGTATAATGCGAGCAGTGAATGGCCATCCAAATAATACGAATATAAATGTGAGATTACTGATGCCAGGTGCCTGGTCGGATGAATACTGCGATTACCATTATCAGTGGCAGTCTTGGAATCGCGAGGAACGCATCTACAATCCTCATGATAAAAAACCAACCCATTCAAAGTAGCCCGAAAGAAGACCGAGCGCCGTCCCTATAATACCCGAGACGAGCGATACGAAAAAGGCGATGAATAAGGAGACCTTTGAACCATATATAAGTTCGCTCAATTATACTCAATAATCCTGACCTATATCATTCGTGCTTCACCCTTGGATCTAAATGCGCATACATCATGTCAGCAATGAAATTCGCTGCAATAATAACCAGCGTGATAATCGGAAGCAGTGCGTTCTTCATCGCGTGCTTATACATAATATATCGCTCACTCAAGCCTTTTGCCCTCGCTGTTTGTATATAATCTTCTCCTATCACATTTAGCATCGAGTTCCGCATCAAGAGGTATGTGCCACCGATATGAGCAATTACAAGTGTCATCGCCGGAAGGAACAGGTGTCGAAGTATGTCCAATGCGGCTTCAAGAGGCGTTGAATATTCTGTAAACGGCGTTTGCGCACCTGATACAGGAAAGAGACTAAAATTCAGTCCTAACAGAATAATAAAGAGCAGTCCAAGGAAAAAAGAAGGGAAGGAGCTTACGGAGAGGACGAAAGTGAGCAGTCTCACATCCATCTTCCTGCCCCTATTCCATGCAGATATAGCGCCCAGAACGATTCCCAAAACTATATAAATTGTGGTTGCCGTTCCAACGAGAAGAAACGTCCATTTCAGTGCTCCAATCAATACGTCTGATACGGGAGCATTGAGATATATTGACCAACCAAGATTCCCATGCAAAAGATTGAGCATATAGTCAGTGAATTGTTGCAGAAGCGGCTTGTCAAGTCCGTAATATGCGAGCAGTTCCGCCCTCATCTCTTCATCCAGCACGATGGGCATGTCCATGGTCGGGTTGCCAGTTAGAAATGAAAGCGGGTCGCCGGGCATCACCCTGGGTAAAAAGAAGTTAAAAGTTAGAATTGAAATGATTAGAGTAATATAACTTATTATTTTTGTTATTATGTTCATATTATAAATAAAATAGGGGACTTATCGCCCCCTCTTCCTTAAAAATAGATACGCAACTGTCAGCAGACCTGCAATTGCAAGTGTTGCTCCGAATCCAGGCGGTTTGGGTGTAGGTATAGATTTAGATGTAGGTGTAGCCGTTGCAGTCGCCATCGGTGTTGCTGGTGCTTCCGCTCCAATGAAAACAAGTTTGTTCAGCTCGTATGGAATCCCATGCGCTATGCCGTTTTTCGTATAGAACCACGTATCGAGCTTTCCAGGGTTGTATATCGCCCATCGCCTTGGGTGATAGAGTGCATATACCGGAAGGTCGTCTGTAATCATCGCCTGGAGTTGATACACGAGTTGTTTTCGCTCTTCAAAATCCATCGTGGTAGCCTGCTTATCGAAGATGGAATCGTATGAGTCATTGTGATATGTGCTTGCGGGCCAGTCAGGGATCTCTAATATGTCGGGATATGAGCATCCACCATGACCATTTATAGCGAGTAAGAAATTACCGCCTTTAAGGATTGTATCTACTGTGCTCTTGTCCATCGATTTTACATTTACCCTTATCCCCACCTCTTTCAATTGCGATTTTATAAGTTCCGCCTCCCTTGAGAATTTGTCAATCGTTATCAGCTCGAATTCAAGCTCTTCTCCGGTTGGGTACTCCCTTATTCCATCGCCATTGCTGTCAGTGAAGTTCAATGCATCGAGTATTTCGTTAGCTCTCGTTACATTGTACTCATAGCCCGGAAGGTCAGGATTAGACCATTCTGTGCCCGGTTGGAGGATGCCTGGATTTGCAGGTATTGCACCGCCATGCACCACTTTTTGGATAATCTCGCTTCTGTTTATAGCATAAGCGATGGCATGCCTGAATTCCGTGATATTTGTAGGATATTTTTCGCAGTTGAAGACGAGCTGGAGCACCCAGTAGCCAGGTCCTTCTATTATCTTGAAATTGGGGTTGGCTTCAAACTCAGTGACCACGTCTGTATCCTTCCTCCAGAGTGATGCCTCATCTAAATCGCCGGTCTTCAATGCGAGCGCTGTATCGCTGACCTTTATCGAAATGAGTTTATCTACGAGTGGTTTTCCCTTGAAATACCCCTCATTTGCCTCCCATAAGTAATACCCTTCCTCTTTGTTATATTCCTCCAGTTTAAAAGGTCCTGTTCCTATAACGGCTTCTTTACCCCTGAACTTCTTCGGGTCTTCAACACCGCTCCATATATGTTCGGGAATTATAGGAACATCCCCGGCAATAGTCACCAGGAAATCTGCTACCGGCTTTTTTAGGTGTATAACAACGGTATACTCGTCCAGAGCATCCACACGGTCTATGTACTCTAATGTCTTGAACCACTTTGGTCGTGGGTGTTCTTTCATATAATCGAACGTGAACTTCACGTCATCTGCAGTAAACGCTTCTCCATCGTGCCACTTCACTCCCCTGTGAAGGTGAAATGTCCATGCCTTACCATCGTCAGACATCTCCCAACTATCAGCAAGCCAAGGTATCACGCCTGTTTCGTCCTTCCAGGTCAGCGTGTCAAAACAGAAGCTCAAATAAATATAGCCCATACCTCGTGGATAGAACGCATACGGCGAGGGATAACCGAAATCTCCACCCAATGTACTGCCTCCAAACTTCACTATACTTTTTCTCCACTCGCTACTGTCACGCCACTGAATACACTGCAACTACACAGCACTATCGCCAGAGCCAGACCAAATATAGCCAGAGTTTCTTTTCTCATTTTTTTCATACCATCTCCTAATTTATGCACATACCATCTACTATTCCCGTTCTTTCACTCTTTTCCTCATGACCTCCTACATATTTTCACACCTTTCGTAATATATCAATAATTTTTGTGATAATATAACTATTCAAAAAATTAAGAGAATCAAAAAGCTTTTATGCTGATATTTCAAATATATTTGAAGTGATGAGTATGGATATGAATATGAAATACTTTTCGATTGCAGTAGCGTTGACGCCGGTGGTGGCGGTAGTTTTTTTAGCAGTGGCAATTGGAGCAACAGGTGCACAGGTAGGACCGATGCCGGGTTCTACGCATTCTAATCTGAGCTGTACTGACTGTCATGGCAGTGCACCCTATACAGAGATAAATGTTTCTTCGATTGAAACATGCAAGAAGTGCCATCAGAAGGAAGTAGAAGAAACGATGAGTTCAAAGCATGCAGGTCTGGGCGCAACACGCCCGGATACGATGCCGAATACATGTCTTGTATGTCATAACCCGCATCAAGGAGTTTACAGGAACGGGAAATGGGAAGACCAGACCGTAGCAGAGTACAATAAGTTCGCATATAAAGGCAAGGATAAACTTGGAACAGAGCATACATGGAGAACTTTCAGCAGTATGAACGAGTTCTGTCTGGACTGCCATGGGAAAGGCTCTCACGGAGCAAATGTCTCTGACCCGAGCAAAATTACGGGTGAAGAAGGTGCGTGGTTCCAGCAGGACTGGTATGGGAATGACAGACCTGTTCCGGAAATAGAAGGGCTTGGCGATGAGCGAGGTGCGCTGCCGATGGACGACCCGGACTTTGTATCTTATCTTACAACGTGTGGAAGATGGAGAAGATGCATTACGGCGCCGGGAATGCACCTTACGGTAGCACTAACTACACAGAAGGAATAGAGGACTGCAGTCATGCATGCCATTACGGCGGTTCGCTAATTGTTATGGGGGGAAAGAAAGTGCCACCGGCAGGCTATGAATGCAGCGACTGTCACCCAAAGACAAAAGATACGGTATTGAAGATAGAAACG
>JAGGRR010000127.1 GCA_021159465.1 Methanophagales archaeon | reverse complement strand
TCAATGCCAGGGTCGAATACACCATTGCGATTTGTGTCAATGAGCCATGTTCCGCTGGGTTGGAAAACACCGATCTCATCACCTTTTCTCTGATACACAATATAGTTTGCACAACTACCCACTGCAGAAATGCCATATCCGATACGCATATAACCACTTTCACCCCAGTCTGAACCCCATGAGTTCCTTAGGAACCATACCCCGTTGTTCCCTTGAGTATCATCCCAACCAGTTAACACAATCGCATGATTAGGTCCATCCGGACAGAACTCATCAGTTTCAAAAACGCCTCCTGTGTAGTCTTGGAAATAAGGTCCCACACAAACTGCAGCTGAAACAGGACCGTAGCGCATAATAGCCCTCTTTATGTCACAGGTGGATACTATCTGCCCATTAGCACGGCAACAGTCCGGAGGGGTGGCATCTCCTGCTACGCAAGACCATGACGTTAACTTCCATGAGTGATTGAAAGGGCAAGGAGTAAGCATGGAACAACAAGACTCATTATCCGTGGCACTATAAGGTTTCTCTGATTCTGCAACAGCACCAGCTTCTCCTGAAGCAGTTACCTTATTCCAGTGATAATCATGGGCAAATAACCCACCAGCACAGCTCCAGGGCTCTGGCGTTTCTACATTGCATGATATCAGGAATTGCTCTGATAGATCCGTAGTTGTATCGTCTTTAATTTTAATATTAGCCTCTAATGGACCTACTGTAGCAAATGCCCAGCAACTCCCACAACGGCCTTGATCCTTTATGGGTGTAACTCCTCCTGAATCCCGCCAGTCAAAACGTGATGGTAGTCCAGGACATATTTCCCCTGTATCTTTTCTAAGAACGATATCGTCCAGATAGACGCCATACTCACCATCAGGAGAAGTGTCATTATCGCTGATAAACGCAAAAGCAATCCATACCTTCTTATAGCCACAGAGATTGCCCAAGGTATATACATCTGTAAGATCGAAATTTCCGGGACACCAACCATTACCCCCGCAATGCAGATCCCAACGACCTGAGTAACTCACACCATAAAACGCAATACCATTAACTGAGGCACCTACAAAAAGGTAATCAGGAATTTCTCCTGTCTGTGTCCAGTGGTTAAAGAATAACTCCGCATCCCTAGCTTCGCTTAGGTTAAAGGGACCATAAACCATCCAGGCACTCATATTAGGTGGATACG
>JAGGRR010000126.1 GCA_021159465.1 Methanophagales archaeon | reverse complement strand
TTGTGCTTTTAGAGACATTTGTAGAAAAGCAACGCTTTTTTGGCACTTGTTATAAAGCAGCAAACTGGCTCAAAGTAGGTGAGACCTGTGGCAGGGGAAGAAATGACCGTTACAAGAAGAAGAATAAGCCGATAAAGGCTGTATTTGTTTATCCCTTGCATAAAAATTTTCGTTTAATCTTAAATGGATAAAAAAAATCCTACACTTAGGGCATTTATTAAGACAGTTTTTCATTTTTTCCCTGACTTTTTTACAAGGCTTAAGGCCATAAAAGACCCTAGGGATAAAAATAAAATTACCTATGAGCTTAAAGATTTGACCTTAACAGGCCTTCTTCTTTTTGTATTAAAGTTGGGTGCAAGGAGACAGATCAAATATCAATTGAATAAAGGAAATGTAGTAGAAACCCTCAAGCGTGTATTTGGGTATAGAGCAGAGAAAATACCCCATGGTGATACATTAAATGCGTGTTTATCAAAGCTTGCACCAGAGAATCTTTCTAATCTACGCATCCCAATGATAAGAGGACTTATAAGGAAAAAGTGCTTTGAAAAGTATCGTCTTCTGGGGAAATATTACCTTATTGTGATTGATGGGACAGGATACTTAAGTTTTTCAAAAAGACACTGTGATCGATGTTTAAAGAAAAGGCTTAAAAATGGGGAAGTTATTTATTGTCATCCTGTCCTTGAAGCAAAGTTAATCCTGCCCTTTGGTATGGCACTTTCAGTAGCAACTGAATTTATTGAAAATGAACCTTTCAAATCTAAACAAGACTGTGAGCTTAATGCCCTTTACCGTCTTTTACCAAAGATAAAATCCGCTTTTCCACAACTGAGGATTTGCATTGGTGGAGACAGTCTCTATGCCAATAAGAATGTTATGAAGATGATAAAGAAATATAATTGGAAATATATTATTACCTTTAAAAAGGGCTCTATTCCTACAGTTTATCAGGAATTTGAGGCACTTTTGCGCCTTGAGCCTAAAAATAGGCTAACTTACTGGAAAAAAGACATCCGTCAAGATTACCAATGGATTAAAGACATTGAGCATGAGGGCCATCTAGTAAATGTTTTATCGTGTTATGAGACAAAGAAAAATAAAGCGCCTAAGAAATTTGTTTGGATTACCAATTTAAACATTACAGAAAAAAATTGTTTTATTATTGGTAATGAAGGAGGTAGAAATAGATGGAAGATTGAAAATCAAGGGTTTAAGATGCAAAAAAGAGGGGGGTACAATCTGGAGCATGCCTATGGCAGTAATGTTTTTGCTGTAAAAAATTTTTATTTATTATTACAGATTGCCCATATGCTAGCTCAACTTATGGAATATGGGCTTTTGGGTAAAAAGCTAATTGAAAAAGGTTATGGGGCCATAAAAAATGTGGCCCAAAGTTTAGGGGAAGAACTTAGAAGAACACTTCTAGACGATTCTATTGCCAATTATCTGAGTAAAAGAATGCGTATTACATTTGAATACCCCTGAATGTCTAATGCTCTAGATTGTGCCCCTTTGCCATTTCCTCCACTTATCCAAAGGGAAAAGTTTTCCCAAATCATACCCATGTTGCTTTATCTTCTTCTCTAACTATTTTTATCTTATTTTTTAGTTTTGATTCTTCAGGGCTGTTGGGGTTTGGGACTGACTTGACAAGAAAAATTTTTTGTGATAGGAAAAATTGGTCTGTTTTTTATTTCTCAAAGAAAGGAGGTGAGAGAAAAAAAGGCTGATTTTTTATGCAGATTTATTAAAAAATGAAAGAGGAGGGAGTTATGAGGAAAGTAGGTGTTTTAGTAGCAGTTTTGGTGTTTTTTAGCAGTCTTTGTTTTGCTCAAACGGAAAAAGGCATTATTGATACTATTGCGAAGAGAATTGAGTTTAGCGGAGAATTGGAGACAGGTTTTAAAGTAGAAAGTATTGGTCATAAAAATAGAAGTGGTAGAGTAGAAGATTCAGAAATTCAGCTTACTACGGCAGCACTGGCGATAGAGGCAGAGGTGACTGACTGGATAAATGTTGCGGTAGTGCCTATTTTTGAGGTGGAAGAATTTTATGTAGATGAAGGCCATGTTACTCTGGGACCAACAGAGAGCATACCCCTTTATCTCAAAAGTGGCTTGATGTATTATCCATTTGGCAAAAGAGAAGAATATACCCATTTCCCAGATGAGCCGTTAGTCAACCTGCCATTTACTATGTATTTTGGTGAAATTTGGGACCCAGGTGCAGTAGTTGGATTTACCAAAGAAATCCCTGGAATGGGTAGTCTTACCTTAGAAGGCTTTGTGGTTTATGCCAAGGTGACCGATAGCGATAATAGGCAAGTAGATACCTATGGTTTCAACGTCTGTTACGATCTTGAAAGAGGCGATTATAAATTTGAAATAGGCGCCTCCTATACTAATAATGTGCTTGATTCCACAGGTTATAAAATGCATAGAACTGGTCTGGAAGATTATGAACGCACAGATTTTTGGACTATTTATACTGAGCGAGATATAGACGCCATTGCTGGTTATGGAAGTATTGAATATGGTGGGTGTTATCTTACAGCCGAATATATGGGTGTTGTGCAACCTATTAAAGATGAAATCTCTCGTTCAGGAAAACTCGGAGCCCGTCCTAGAGTCTGGGGAGTAGAGGTAGGCACTGCTCTTGAGAATTATTTACCTTTACCCAAACCAGTAGAAGTGATGTTTAGGTATGAAGGCTCTTTAGACGCTCAGGAAATTTATGATATACCCAGGAATAGATATGCAATTGGTGCCAATATCGGCCTTCATGAATATCTCACCTGGTCTTTAGCTTATGCTTACAATGATTATAATGAAGGATATGGCGGAGGAGATCCTAAAGACCATGAAACTAACAGCTCTTTGTTCTTTACTCAACTAGGTATTAAGTTTTAGTTAAAATTTTAAACCAAGGGGGGTTTGAACCTCCCTTGGTTTATTTCGGTATTAGATGAAAAAATGAAAATACAAAAAACATTAATTCTGGGTATTTTAATCGTTTTTGTTTTTTTGACTCCAGCATTTTCAGAAACCTTAATTAATGCACCTCGTGATATAGTCTGGGAAAAGGCCATTAAAATATTTCCTAAAAAACTAAAAATCAAAAAAATTTATAAAGATATAAATATACCATAATAGCTGAAAGGAAAATAGGGATTCAGAAGAAATTCAATAGAGAAATTAAAATAAGACTTATTTCAAGAGGTGAACAAACAATTATAACCTATGATATAAGGACCTTACCAGGTCTTTTAGGTTTTGGTTCTACCAAGGCCATTATGGATAATTTTATTACTCAATTGAAAGAGACCTGTGAAGCTTCTCCTTAAATCCTTTGTTTCTGTCAAACTAGCAATTACTGCCTGCCCCAAAGATTTGTACGGTAGCTATGCCATACAGGGATTTTGGGCAATTTGGATTATTGCCTCTTTTTAGAGAATGTGTTAATAATTTCAATAGCGGGGCGTAGCGCAGACTGGTTAGCGCACCTGCCTTGGGAGCAGGGGGTCGGAGGTTCAAATCCTCTCGCCCCGACCA
>JAGGRR010000125.1 GCA_021159465.1 Methanophagales archaeon | reverse complement strand
GATAGAGGTAAACAGGTTCGTACAGGATATGATAGGGAATGCGATTGCCGGTGCGATATCTTCGTTAAAGGGTGTAAGAAGGGACTGGGATGAGCTAAAAATAACTGTGAAACGTAGCACAAAAAATACAAATCGCATGGAATAGGACTGTTGGCTGCTGACCTATGCCTGTGCCTATGCCCTTCGCTGTAATATCAGATACAGACATGTAACCCCAATAATGGCAAAGATAGCAAGAGCTGTTTCAAAGCCCGGTGTTGTAGGTGTAGGTATAGGTGTAGGCTTTTCCCGCGGTGCCGCTGCTGACAGCTCTATTGACTTACCGAGTGCGATACTTCCGTTTTCAGTAAAAGACCATTCACAGTAATTACCGAGCACATCACCATTTTCATCAAAGTTGATCTCACCAGAAGCACCCTGATAATTTATATCTGTTCCATTTCGAATGAGCCTCAGGGCTTCCCCGATGTCTGTTACCTCCACACCCGGCGGATTGGCAATGTCCCTCAATGCATCTCTGATAGCAACACCGGTAGCCTTACCAGCTTTTTCTATCGCAAGTGCGACCACGGCTGCAGCGTCATAACTGTTAGAGCAGTAAGTGGTAACATCTTTGCCATACTCGGCTTTGTATCTCGCCTTGAAAGTATCATATGCTGGTCCGCCCACCCGGGGGTCAGGCGTTGTACCCTTTAATCCTGCCACGATGTAGTTACCTGCGGTATCTTTACCCACCATATCCGGGAACGTCTCATCCCTGAGTCCCTCTGAGAGCAACCAGTCAATATCTTCCATGTATCCCTTCTCATACGCGGTCTTAATTATTGTACTACCGGTCTGAGGATAAGCACATAGCATCACGAAATCAGGCTTCGACCTGCATGCTCGCTCAACCTCAGAATCGAATATAGTTCCCGCGGGATCATAACGCACTGATTCCAGTACCGTTCCTCCGAGAGCCTCGAACTCCTTCTTGAAGACATCTTCAAAACCTATCCCATAAGGATTGTTCAGCACCAGAGTGCTTGCATTTCTGTATCCCTCCTGAATAGCGAGTTTTGCCATCGCTTTGCCCTGCAATGCATCAGAAGGACATGTACGGAAGTAAAGATCCTTTCTGTCGAGTGATGTGAATTCCACACCGGTGTTTGAGGATGATATCTGGAGAACACCGTTGCCGGTAGTGATATCAATAATCGCCTTGCCAGGTCCGCTACTGGTTGTTCCAATGATTACAGGTACTTTATCCACTTTAACAAGCTTATTCGCAGCATCAACTGCCGAGACTTCTGATGTCTGAGTATCCTCTATTATCAGCGTGATATTTGTACCAAGTACACCCCCGTTTTCGTTCACTTCCTTTATCGCCAGCTTTATGGCATCGGTCATTGGTCCCCCATATGTGCCCAGGTCGCCAGTCAATGCCTGAAGGACGCCTATTTTCACCTCTTTATCCTCTGCTGCTCCTACTGCAGTCCCCGATATCAAGAGAATAAGGGGAAGGAAAACCATAGCAAAAGCTACAATTGTTCTTCTTCTCATGGATCATTCACCCCCTCTTAGGCTATTGAAAACCGTAGTAACTGTGAGTATAAAAAGGTTGTGATTTTTCTTTTCCTTACCCAACTTATTAATAGAGTGAAATGCTGCTGCAACTACTGATAAACGGGATTGTGCTCGGAAGCATCATAGCACTTGCCGCCATTGGATTATCTATGATATATGGCATTTTAAATTTTGCTAACTTCGCACATGGCGACTTCTTGACACTTGGTGCCTATCTCGCCTTCCTATTCAGCGTGGTGCTTGGAATTAATTTCATGGTAGCATGTGTGTTTTCTGTGATTATAACAGCAGTTGTGGGTGTGGGGTGCGATTACGTGATATGGAAGCCAATGCGATCTAAGGGGGCAGGCAGGGTAGCTTTAATCATTATCTCCATTGGACTAGCTCTGTTCATCAGGAATCTTATTATATTCCTCTGGGGTTCAGACATTGAGCGTTATGCGCTGCCAGTGAAACGGGGGATAGAAATAGGAACGGTGGTAATCACGCAGAATCAACTTATAGAGATATCCATAGCGCTGTTATGCATGTTTCTCGTACACTATCTCTTGAAGAGTACGACAGTGGGGAAGGCAATGCGGGCATTGTCTGATAATATAGACCTCGCAAGGGTTTCCGGGATTGATGTAGACCTCATGATAAGATATACATGGGCAATAGGGATGGCGCTCGCGGGTGTGAGTGGCATCTTATACGGGCTATTGACGAATATAAACCCCAATATGGGCTGGTTCATGTTACTACCGATGTTCGCCGCAGCTATCCTTGGGGGTATTGGCAATCCGTATGGAGCAATGGCAGGAGGAATCCTGATAGGAGTGGCACAGGAGCTGAGCACTGCAATCCTACCTCCGGAATATAAGCTGGCAGTAGCATTTGCAATAATGATAGTTGTGCTTCTGCTAAGACCACAGGGTATAATGGGGTAGGATGGTTGGGATATACGTTAAATAATATAGCAAAACAAATTAAATGATGGGTGATGATAGAATATATAACCAGCATATTACTAATATCAGCGATTTATGCAATCTTCGCACTGGGTCTGAATTTGGAATGGGGCTTCACTGGTTTGATTAATTTTGGACACGTTGCCTTTCTCGCCATAGGAGCATATACGACCGTACTGTTGAATTTAAATGGTATCCCGCTACTCGTGTCAGTACTTGCAGGAATGAGCCTCGCGGGTATATGCGGAGCGCTGCTGGGAATACCAACGCTGAAGCTGAGGGAGGATTATTTAGCAATAGTGACCATCGGATTTGCGGAGATAATACGATCCTTTCTTTTAAATGAGGAATGGCTTACTGGCGGTCCAATGGGTGTATGTGGGTATTCGAGACCTTTTGGCGGTTTTGATTTTATAGCTGGCGATTACAACCTGTTCCTGCTTATATTCGTAATAGTGATTCTTGGAGTATGCTATTTCATGCTTGAGAAGCTCATAAAATCGCCCTGGGGACGTGTGCTCAAATCCATACGTGAGGATGAGGCTGTTCCTGCATCACTTGGCAAGAACGTCTTCGTGTATAAAATCCAGTCGCTTGTGCTGGGATCTATCATTGCAGGTCTTGCAGGCGCGCTCCTCGCTTTCTACCTGCAATATATAAATCCGAGGAATTTTATGCCGATAGAGACGTTCTATGCCTGGATTGCAGTTGTGCTCGGGGGTAGCGGCAACAACAGAGGTACGGTGGTGGGCGCGATTATCCTCATGAGCTTCTTCAGTGCAACCCGGTTCACTCAGGGATACCTGCCGCTCAGCCCGACCCAAATGGGCGCGCTAAGAATAATGTTCATCGGTTTATTACTGATAATCCTGATGATGTACAAGCCAGAGGGGTTATTAGGGAAGAAGGAGGATTTGGTATTGGATTAGGAAATTAACATCACTATCAGGTACAGAGCAAAGAATAGCAACACCACCAATACCGCGATTCCTACTCCTATAGTCAATCTCTCCGCTGGCTCCTCTATCGCTCGCTGCTCCACCCTCTCGGGATGATGATAATGATTAAGATTCAGAGGCAGATGTTTCGTCAGCCTCATACCAGTGGAGGTCAGCTGTATTAATGATGCCCCTACCGGATTCCGGCTGAACCATACGAGCGAATCTGCGATTCTCTTCAGTTTGGTGTCAATAGCACTTGCGAAGCCCATAAGTGGCTGCTCACAGAACCATATAACCCTCCTGCCCGCCTTTCTATACAGGTGATCAAAATCGAGGGTTATCTTCTCATGGGGTGCAAAGTATCCCAGCATGAAGAACAGGAAAAGCGTCATCAACACCAGTTCCATCGTTCCTAAAGTGTGCCCTGGAGCAAACGCTTCGTAATGGAACGCAGCATCGCGGAAGGGTAATATCGTGTAAAGCAACTTTGGGTATAGCCCGATAGCCATACAGAGAAAAGCAGTAATGCACATCGGAACGAGCATGGGTAATGGCGCTTCCTTCGCTTCTATGTGTTCATTCTTAGCGAAAAAGGCGAAATATGTGAGTTTTATGAATGATATTAGCGTGCCTACCGAAGCCAGCATCAAAGCAAGTGCGACGATATGCATCCCTTTCAGTTCAGCAGCGTGAATTATCATACCCTTGCTTATGTAGCCATTGAACCCCACAACACCGGAGATAGAAAGAGCTGCTATCACGCACGTTATCATCGTTATCGGCATCTTCCTCGCAAGTCCACCCATATCGGTGAGATTGTTCTTTCCCGTCCGGTATATTATTGCGCCCATACACATGAACAGCGTGGTCTTGAACAGCAGGTTATTGAAAAGATGTGCAATAGCGCCATCTAACGCTAATTTCTCCACCAATGTACCCGTAGCCGTAGCCGTGGCGGCGGCTGTGTGCAGTCCCAGTCCCATAACGCCCATTCCCACTCCCGCCATCCCCACTCCCGCCACCATATAGCCTAACTGGCTCACAATATGATAAGAGAGGAGTTTCCTCACATCGTTCTGCAATATTGCAAATATAACGCCGTAGAGCGCCATCACACCGCCCATGTATGCTACCGCTTCCACACCTGAGAAAGTCCTCGCAAGCATGTATATACCCGTCTTCGTCGTGAATATGGAGAGGAAAATGGTGCCACCTATCGTCGCTTTCGGATATGCATCCGGTATCCACGTATGTAGCGGTATGAACCCCGCGTTTACGCCTATCCCTGCGAGCAACAGGAAGTACCCTATGCCCGGTTCTATCGGTCCCACTGCGATAGAGCCACCTGATACCGAGTAATGTATTATTATCCCTGCAAGAGTGAGACACCCGCCAAATATGTGATACAGGATATAACGCATCCCTGCGTCTATCGAGCGCCTTGTACGTTCGTACCATATTAAGCCGAGGGAAGAGAAACTCATTATCTCAAGGAAGATGAAGAGCGTGAAGAAATCACCGGCAAATACCGCTCCTAAAGCGCTTCCCATATATAGCAATCCACACACATATTGACCCGCCTCCTTTATCGTGCTGAGCCCGTATATTATCGCACCACCGCCTGCTAACGCGAATATATACCCCATTATCATGCTGAGCCTATCGGCATGCAATAATGTTTGCTTGACACCCGGGAAAGTGGGGATTATCCAGCTGGTATGGGGTTGGATCAGCGCAACGGAGACAAGCCCAAAAACGGCTAAAGCAACGAGAAAAATCTTCCGCACTTTTCCCCTACCCAGTAGCGGCACCAATGCCGCACCGAAATAATAGATGAGAAAGGGTGGTATATCGAACTCAATCATCCTGCTTCCCCTCCTTCTGTATCAGGGACAGTATCTTAGCTGTTATCATGAATAGACCTACTCCTATCGCTCCGTACAGAAACCCTTCTAAAAGTTCTGAATGTTCAGAATGCAGCACAAACACGGATACCGCAGATGCCACCAGCACCACACATACAATAATTATCAGCAATCCTCTCAGCACCTTTTTATCCATCTCTATTCTGCCCTCATAACTCTATTAGTATTCTAAATTAAAATTAGGTTCTAACTTGTATATAAAATATAACTATTTTTCATGGCGAAGGTATTCTCTTCTAAGTAGTCATAAGTAATACTCAATGCAGCATTCTTAATCAAGCCGGCTAAGATGCTGGGATACGACTTACTTTGCTCTTGATCATCTCTCAATCTGGTTCTCTTCCAATCTTTTTAACCCCCACCAAAATGTCACCATTCAACAAGCCTTTGTAGGCTTCCTTTATCCCTGAAACCCAAAGAAATGGCAATG
>JAGGRR010000124.1 GCA_021159465.1 Methanophagales archaeon | reverse complement strand
TTTAGCCTTTAATTCGCTTATTACGAAGGTTATATCTCCTTCAAAGCACATTGCGAGTATCACGACCTTCAGCATCGTTATAGCTTCTCTTTTGATGGATTGGAGACTGATATGATGATCTTTTGTGAATGGTTGGTGGTGGGGGTTAAAGATTTCGATGCTATAATATATTTACGATGCAAGAATTAAGTCCATCAGTGTTTTACTATCCACTTCCACACGCGTTCGCCATCCAATATAGAGTAAGTTCTCGTCCTCCCTCAAGTAGCCCTGCATGATATATCGCTCCAGAGCGCGTAGAACTCTGCGTCTGGGGAATTTCTCAGTCAGGAAATCCTCAACCGATTTCCTTGATGCCTTCCCCTGCTTCGAGATGATATATGCTAACGTGGCAGAGAGTATAGCCACATCGTCTATCCTGATGCCTGAAGCTTTATCAGTCAGAAGGTCTTTGAGTACAACCACAAACCTCTCATTCTCCGATTTTTCGCCCTCACTTATCCGTCTCACCTCCATCCCCAGTTTGAGCAGAATGGAGTTTAGAATCTCAATTATCTCCACGTAATCCTCACCCAATGCTTTCTTGAGTTCCCAACCTTTAACGCCTGGCGTTCTGTGCCGACGGAAGAATAATAGCTGAGCTGCTTTCTTCACCTTCCGCTCTGCTCTTGCTCTCTCTTCTTGCTCCATTTCACCCAATCTTCATAGCTTATCGCAATAGGAATGGACCGTTTCTCATCTGGACATTCTTCTTCACCCTCACCGCTACTACCGCCACTTTGACTGCAGAGGCTGATAAATACCTTCTCTTCCAGCGGTTCGATATCAAGCTCTGCTTTACCCTCGCTTACTATATAACTGGTTAGATATGCTTTTCTTACACTATCTTCAAAACTATCGCCATATACAAAATCATGGTATTCCGTTCTGCCTCGGGCTTCAAGCTCATTCAGTACCTCCTGTATCTGTTCCTGAAATTCAGTTCGGGACAAAATGTGGAGTACAATCAAATCATCCAGTTTGAATGTACCTGTTTCTGGTGTTGAAACGTCACCAAAAGCACTCTTTCGTTGACTCAGTGGTGCCAGTGCGTTCCAGTAATTGAGACCCTGTTTCAATCGCTCAGGTGTGATTCTGTCCAGTGATACAATGGGATGCCATGCTTTAAAGAATGCAGATGCCAGCTGAGCTGGTTCCATAAGCTTCAATTTGAATTCGACTAAAGCAGGGTCAATGTAGAAAGATGCTGAACGGTCTTTTATCCAGTCACATTGCAATTCTATCACTTTTGTCAGTTCGGACATCGCTTCTGCATCTAACATAAGGTCGTCTATACTTTTCCATCTCCTTACATATTCTCTAAGTATCGTGAGGAATCTCTTTACGTCCAGGTCAAATGGGTCGGTATCCGCACGTTGTATAGTCTTGCAGAAGTTGATCAGTCGTAACAGGTCTTCTGGCGCTTTCATCCCCGCTCACCTCCACCTTTTATACCTTCTTTTATATATGGTAGCAAGCCACCCGCGAGGATGATGCTCCGCTCTCGTTTCGTTAGTTGGGTACAGACCTTGAATTCATGCCCTCCCTTACTCTTATCTCTCACTGCTATCTGCTCATTATTCGATAACCGCCGCCTTATATTCGGTATCTCCAGCTCGTCGCCTCTGTCTATCAGATTGTAGTCAGATTTGGTATCGAAGATGAGGGGCAGGATACCAAAGTTAATGAGATTTGCCATGTGTATACGCTCGAACGATTTTGCAATCACAGCTTTTACACCCAGAAATGCGGGACATAAAGCCGCATGCTCACGCGATGAGCCCTGACCATAGCTATCGCCCGCTACGATGATATTATGCTTCCCTTTTCTCATGGTCTCGCTCGCTCGCTTATAAAACTGCCTGTCCAGCGGTTCAAATACAAACTCCGCATACTTCGCTATGTTTGACCGATACTTCATCCTGCTTCCTGCTGGTATTATATGGTCAGTAGTGATATTGTCGCCGACTTTAATCGTTACGAGCCCTGAGATGGTATCAGGTAGTGGAGAGAACGAAGGAGGAGAGCCAATATTTGGACCGCGATATACCTCTACCTCCACCTCTACTCCTGTGGCGCTGGTGCGTGCAGGCTGGAGAATCATACTGTCATCTATATAAAACTGCTCTGGTAGCTCAATATCGGGATATTTCAATCCGAGTTCTCTCGGGTCTGTAATTCTGCCAGCGATAGCAGCCGCAGCGGCTGTCTCCGGACTTACAAGATAGACCTTCGCACTCTTTGTGCCTGAACGCCCCATAAAATTCCTGTTACTCGTTCGTAATGATACGGCATCTGTTGCTGGTGAATAGCTATTGCCGATACAGAACCCGCAGGTGCATTCAGCAATTCGTGCTCCGGCATTGATGAGTGAAGTCAATCCTCCTGCCATAGCGATATTCTCAAGCACCTGTCTGGAGCCCGGAGCAACTACCAACTCCACATCTGGATGGACCTTCTTACCTTCCAGCATCTTCGCAACGGTCATCAGATCTTTAAAAGAGGAGTTGGTGCAGCTACCTATGCATACCTGATTTACCTCCATGCCCTCCAGTTCTGCCACGGGCTTTATGTTATCGGGACTATGAGGGCAAGCAGCAAGTGGAACAATCTCATTCAGGTCTATCTCAACGCTATCTTCGTAGTCATCGCTGTCGGGGTCATCATCGTCGGCTTTGAGTTCAATCCAGTCGTGAGCCCTGTGCTGTGCTCGTAGGAATTGAAGCGTGTTGTCATCGCTGGGGAATACAGAGGTTGTAACGCCGCATTCAGCACCCATGTTCGCTATCGTCGCTCGTTCCGGGACGGATAGAGTTTTTACGCCCTCACCCATGTATTCAAACACACGACCAACATTACCACGCGTGGTGAACAGTTCCAGAACCTTTAACGCCACATCCTTCGCCGTTACCCACGGGCTGAGCTGCCCATTAAGGTAAAGAGCTATCACATGAGGGCATGATAGGTAAAAAGGACTGCCGCCCATTGCCATTGCCACATCCAGACCACCTGCACCAATTGCAATCATACCAATACCGCCAGCAGTGGGCGTATGACTATCAGAGCCAAGCAGCGTCTTACCCGGAATGGCGAATCTCTCAAGGTGGACCTGATGGCAGATTCCGTTCCCGGGCTTCGAGAATACAATGCCATACTTAGCAGCAATTGACTTCAGGTAGCGGTGGTCATCGGCGTTCTCAAATCCTGACTGGATGGTATTGTGGTCAACATAGCTCACAGATAACCCGGTCTTTACCTCTGTGATGCCAAGCGCCTCGAACTGCAGGTATGCCATCGTCCCAGTTGCATCCTGAGTCAATGTCTGGTCTATCTTGAGCGCTATCTCCTCTCCTGGCTCGAACTTACCCTCCACCAGGTGTTCCTCTATTATCTGCCTCGTTATGCTTAGACTCCCTCTTCCTCCCATAACTTAATAATTTATTTGTCCTTTCTTTTCTTAATTTAATTCAATCTAATCTAAGAGAGCGAGATAGATAAGAGATGAAGATAGAGATAGAGGAGTCAAGTGGCTATATAGCAGTGCATGGTGATTTCAATGTGCTCAGTTCCGCATTCTACAATGGTGGATCTAGAAGTGCACGAACGATAGTAAATTTGGAGGTACCATCAAGCTTTGATGGTGATGCATTCCAATACTTCGATTCGTTCCTCCAGGCGAACAATTTGAGCCCGAAGGAGACAGTAGGCATGATGACTGCGGTACCTATGAGTGATGCGCGAATAATAAACAGAGGCAATATATCGGCTATTATAACTGCGGGTATATCTACATCTGCAGCCACCACCTCTTCCACCGTGAATATTATTCTAACGATTGATAAGCGACTGTCTCAATCAGCAATGGCAAATGTGTTGATAGTGGCAACGGAGGCAAAGACTGCTGCTTTCTATGACCTCGATGTGCGTGACCGCACAGGAAGCCTCTTCACCGGTGACGTTACCGATTCTGTGGCAGTTGCCTGTGTGAATAGAGGAAGAGGAGAAGAAGAGGAGGAGGTCTTCGCAGGTAAGGGCACGGAATTGGGTAAGAGTGTGTATGAAATGGTAAGAGAAGGTGTAAAGGATGCCCTGGCATCCCACAATGCATTAAAGGCTGATAGACCCATCTTGAAGCGACTGGAGGAACGTGGCATCAGTCTGAACGAGATGGTGAAAACAGCACTGGAACTTTATGTACCAGCGGTGGGCGAGGAGGAGGATTTAGAAGAGCTGTCCAAGAGACTGGAATCGAGGATAAAGAAGGAATCGGCAGATACAAATGTTGCACTTCTACTGGCAGCGGCGATGCACGCAGAAGAGGAAGAGATAAAGAAAGGCAGGGCAGGTCGAGCAGGTGAGACAGATGCAGCTTCTATTGTGGCTGATGAGCTTATCGGAATGGACATTGCTGAATACATAGGAGGTAAGAGAGCACTATTCAATTTCTTTTATTATGATACGAGGAAACCGGGGATATTAAGTCGCCTTGGGGTGTTCATGGATGACGCCATTGGCGGATTAATCGCAGGTTGTATGACCCGGATGCTGCAGGAATAGTAGGGTATGGTTTGAGATGCGTGTAATAGGAATAGACCCTGGGACAGCGATAACAGGTTGGGGAGTGGTGGAGAGCACAGATGGTGTTCTGAATCCCGTAGCGTTTGGCTGCATACGGACGACCCCGCGACAATCACGGGCTGAAAGGTTGAAGACGATATATGAGGATTTGCTCGCAGTGATAAAGGAGGTGATACCCGAGCGGATGGCGATAGAGAAGATATTCTTCAATGCAAATGTTAAGACAGCATTGAGCGTGGGGCAGGCGAGGGGTGTGTGCCTGCTCGCGGCTGCTGTATCAGGACTACCTGCCTATGAATACAACACCTCAGAGGTGAAGAACATTATTACAGGCTATGGCAGGGCGACGAAGAGCGAAGTAGCAGTCAGGATGAAGGAACTGCTTCGGCTCTCTGAGACACCAAAGCCCGACGATGTCACCGATGCACTCGCTATCGCAACCGCTCATATCTTCTTGATGGAGAAGGAATTATAGAGAAAATAAAATAAAAAGAGAGTCATGGGCAAAGTGTATCTTGTGGGAGCGGGACCGGGCGATCCGGAACTGCTGAGTTTGAAGGCATACAGGCTTATAAAAGAAGCTGATGTGATACTGGTGGACAATCTGGTGCTGGGAGTAAAGGAGCTGATTCCACCGGGTAAGAAGGTTATAGATACCGGTAAGACCTCGAAAAAGCATAAGTTCTCTCAAGATGAGATAAACGAACTCATGGTGCATTTATCTGCGAGATATGACAAGGTGGTGCGATTGAAGGGTGGTGACCCATTCATATTTGGTAGAGGAGGCGAGGAAGCAGTATATCTTAAGGAGCATGGCATTGAATTCGAGGTGGTACCAGGGATAACGTCCGCGATTGCCGTTCCAGCCTCTTTCTCTATACCACTATCCTATCGTGGCGTTTCCTCGTCCATCACTATTATTACAGGACACGAGATGGAAGAAAAAGAAGAGAACCTCAACTGGAATGCAATAGCGAATTTGAAGGGCACACTTGTTATACTGATGGGTGTGGGCAATCTCGCCACCAATGTTGCGCTGCTTCTGAAGCACGGATTGCGTTCTGATGTGCCGGTAGCGGTTATTGAAAAGGGTTTTACTCCCGATGCCCGAATTGTAACCGGAACACTCGATAACATCGTTACAGTAGCGCGAAGCGAGGGGGTGAAGCCACCTGCGGTTATCGTGGTAGGGGATGTGGTGCGAATAAGGGAAAAACTGAGCGAGCTTTAAATTAAAATCGAAAAATATGGGGTATGGATAGTAATAGTAACAGCAACAGCAACTTCAATAACAATAACAATAAGATAACCGTAGAATTCAGGCGGGTATCCAAAGAATTTGAGGTTATAAAATCGCCACTACCGCATATATTAATTGAGTCAAACAAAGAGTTACACGGGTGGTGGAACGGGATAGAACCGGATGGTAACAGGGAGTGCACCTCCGAAAAACTCTTAATAAACCCTTATAACGGGTGCAGCCATAACTGTCTGTTTTGTTATTCACATGCGTTAGGTGGCTATTTCAGGCTATTTAGAGAACAGAGGGTGGTTACGGTATTCAAGGATTTTGATAAGAAAGTGGCGAGGCAACTGGATAGCATAAGAGTTGCGAGTTGCGGGTATCTCTCACCGGTTACTGACCCTTTCCAGCCGATAAATGGTAAATACGAATTGAGTGAGAGGATAATAAAGCAGTTCGTTGACCGCAATATACCGGTGCAGTTCACCACGAAAGGGCGAATAAGCGATGCCGCACTGAGATTGATAAAGAAGCAGGAGCATTCGTTTGGTGAAGTTTCTATTATTACGCTGGACGAAGATAAGCAACAGCGACTGATGGCTGGGGGTGCGCCAACGGATGAACTGCTGCGAAATATAGAGAGGCTTGCGAACGAAGACAAGTTCGCAGTATGCAGAATTGACCCGATAATTCCTTTTGTGACCGACGATAGAGAAGAGCTGGAGGATTTGGTGCGAGCAGTGGTTGAGGCTGGTGCGGAACATATAATAACGAGCTGTATGGATGTTCCGAGAGCGATGAAGTATGAAATTTATGAAGAGCTGGAGAAGAGGTTTGGGTCTGAAATACCGAAATTGAAGGTGAAGCTGGAGGGGTTATATAGCGAGGTGATAAGCGGGCGGTTTCATGCGGATATAGAATACCGGAGAAAGCTGTTCAGAACGATGCGTGAGATTTGCGATAGAAATAATGTGACGATGGGGCTGTGTATGGAGTTTGAGTCGCTTGGTGGTAAGAAGCTTAGAGGGTTGAATAAGGAGTTCATGAGTCCTAATTCTAATAATTGTGAGGGTATTGATGTACCGATTTACGTGAGAATAGGAGATGGTAAGCGGTTCGAGCCGGTTCCGGGCTGTGATGGTAACTGTTTGAAATGCCATTTCTCGAATGACGATAAAGAGCCAGTATGCGGTATATCAGACCTGAAGAAGGCGGGTGCGTGGAGATTGAGTGATTACAGGCGGTGGAGCAGAAATCTATTTCAGACAAGCTTAGGTGAGCGAAAATGGAAATAGAAGAGGCAATCAAGCGGGGTATTTTGCACATTATAAATGAGAACGAGAAAGAAAAATTCTCCATGGGGGAAGTAAACGACCATTTAATCTCTAACGTGATATTTAGTGAAAGAATGGATTTTAGAGAGATATTTAGCAGAGCAAAGCCAATACTCCGAGAGTTAGGTCTTGAATGGTATGGAGTATAATGGTCCGGAAGGGATAATTGTATGTAAACCAAAGCAAGATGTAGTAGAGGAGTTAGAGAAGAGAATCTCGAAAGATGGCATGGCATATATTCCTGAAAACGTATATGAGTCAATTAACTATTGCCTCACACATTTGTTTGGTTCTGGAAATCCCCATAGTATAATTCTTGTATCCATAATATCCCTTGTCAGATATGATTGTATCTCCATCTCTAGCTATTCTTCTCCTTTTTAGCTCTTCTAAAATCTACTCGTACAGCTTAGCATCATTTGGCGATCCTTGATGGAGTAAGAAAGCAACAGGCATCAAAGAGGGATATTCTATGACCATGGTGAGTTTATAACCTATATAGTAGCCTTTTGACGAAGAATATCCCCATTTGAACTCTTTTTCCTCCAGATCAGCCTTGGTTATCTTTTTCCTGAACCAGTTCAGGTCCAA
>JAGGRR010000123.1 GCA_021159465.1 Methanophagales archaeon | reverse complement strand
TGATAACTTAAGATTTATAAAAGGTGAGGTTGAAATTATATCTGCTGGAGGTGAATTTTAACTGATGATGAAACACTACCAAGAATTTTCATTCAATTCAATGAAATAAAATGGAAGGAAGTCATACTTTATTATACAATCAATCGTGCAAGACCTTCACCCGCAGCTTTGCGAAATCTTCCTTTATCTCCACCTGAAAGCCCATCCCGGCGAAGATCTCCTCAAGCTCCGTTTTAACGAATTTCTTTGGCACATCAGAACCCAAAACCAGCGTGAAGTCGCTTCTGGATGTTTTATGTAATTTAAAGAAATTGCAAGCTTCAAGTCGTTTTAAGATATGTTCCGCACGATAAGATTTGTGTTTGAACTGCTCTGCATGCGCCTGGCACACTTCACGATGCAAGTCCCAGAACTTATCTTTGTCAGGATGCGATTCGATAAAGCTCAGAAATAAGAGCCAATGATCAATGTCCAGGATGACATGTTCGCCAGCCGAAAGCATCTCGGCATGCGCGTAAACCTTCTTATCTTCAATGGATTCAAACAACGTTTTGTGTTTGCTGTAAAACTTCAATGCTTCTCGCATCAGCTCGCTTTGCGATAACCCCAAATCGTCCTTCATCTTTTTGAACACAGCGAAGGTGTCTTCATCCATAGCGACTGTGATTCTTTCCGGCGCTTTCATACTTTTACCTATCATCCCAATACTTAATTAACATTCGCTCATTTGTAGCCCCTTTCCCGACCCGAACATATTCAATGGCATTTCGTTGTTGTATTTTATACCATAATTTTTCATTTCGATATAATTTTATAACTTTTTGTACAAATTCTTCTGTACTTTTCGCTACCAAAACTTCGGTACCATCTGTTAAATCAAGTTGCGAGGCGGTTAATTCAGAAACTACGGAAGGAACGCCAAAACTCATGGCTTCTATCAATTTCAACGGAATGCCAGCAGAAAATCTATGCTCTAAATTTGAATTCCCCCGAAAAGGTTTTTATAGCAAGATGTGTGGAATATAGGATACAAGAAATGAAATACAAAATAACGGAACTCGACAGAGAGGTTGAACAGCTTCCAAGAGATATCAGGGAGTTGTTCTATCGCTTCTATTCGATTGATATTTCCACTGGCAGCCTAAAGATTCCTGTGGGGATGGAGGACTGGGCGAAAAAGCGGTTTTGGTCTCTTGAGCGAGTGGAAAAGCAGCAAATAGTCGCTATTAAAAATAAGTTTACCGGTGAACACAGCTTATTTAACAGGTTAAGGAGTGATAGACCTGTGGAAGCGAAATCCGCGATTGCGTGGGAAGAGCTGGAAGAGAAGAAAAAATGTCTTTTTTGTAATCCAGAAAAACAGATGCCGGCAGATGTGTTTGGCAGGCTAAAAGGAAAATATTGTATTACGGGGAGCAATATAGCAAAGTATGATGCTTTCCACAGCTTGATAATTTTCAATGAACACAATCCCTTAGTGATAAAGAGGGAATGGGTAGAGGATTACTTAAGAACCGGGGAGCGCTGGTTCGAAGAGGTTTCTAAATTAGCGAAGATGAAAAAGAAATTGCAGAGGTTCTTTATATGGAATTGCCTCTGGCGGAGTGGAGCTTCGATTATTCACGGGCATATACAATTAACTGCTTCGAGGATGAGGTATGGTAAATTGGAACTTTTAGAAAAAGTTGCAGCGGATTATAAAAGGGAATTTAATACCGATTATATCGAGGATTTATACAGAGTCCATGAGAGTTTAGGGCTTACGAAGGAGAACAAAAGCGAAAGGATTTTGTTTTATTTGACGCCAATAAAAGAGAAAGAGATTTTTGTTATCAGCGAAGCGAGGAGAAGTGATAAAATGGCAGATACGATCTACAAATTATTGAGGGCGTATCTGAACATAGGTGTGCAATCGTTCAATTTGGCTATCTTTCAGTTGGGGGATTATCATATCATCAGGCTTGTAGATAGGGGTTCGTTAGAGGATAGGAATTCGGATATAGGAGCGATGGAACTTTATGCCGCTTCTGTTATCGCCTCTGACCCTTTTAAGTTAGCTCAGGGCATTTCAATTTAACATCTTCAATGGTTCTTATCAGCCCCCGGGAAGAATCGAGATGTCAGACTTTCTTCTGGCTACAAACTCCACGGCATCGCCAAAACTATACCCCATGATGCAACAAAGATAACCTATTACAACGGAAAGAGAACGCCCAATGCCCACATTACAGAAGACCATTATTTTATACCTGTCTATATGGTCTCTAATCTATTCTACTGCTTCTGCCATCGGTTTTTGGGGTATAGGCTGCATGTCAATGAAGGGAACTTTGTGGTAGAGGAGTTCTGTTTCAATACCCAGCTCCTTAGCTACATTTGCTCCTTAACTACATTTAATAGTGCAGTGATCCCAGAATGAGGGTTTAAGGCATCTTCATAATTGCCAATCGCCAGATTGTCTAAGATGAATTTCATCTTACGCTAAACGGTCTACCCATTTCGACCAAAACCGACACCATTTCCCCCTTATCCGGGCTAAACAGCTCGCTATTCACAAACTACCGATGTGCAATTTCAATTATCTCATTGATAATCGCCACCGCAGAAGGAGTTCCACCCCTTGGTCCTCTTATCACAATGCAGGGGATATTACCCATAGACAATACCTTCTCCTTCATCTCCGCTGCGTTGACGAACCCAACGGGAGTAGCAACGACAAGAGCAGGCTTTTGCTCTTCGCTCGCGCCTCCTTTCTCGACAAGCGCACAAAGCTCCTGGCATGCCGAAGGTGAGTTCCCAATAATCACGATGTTACCATGAATAAGCCTCTTCTCCTTTGCAAGTCGGATTCCCGCAGCAGTTCTCGTGAGCTTTTCGCGTTTCGCTATCTCTATTGTTTCTGGCGCATTCACGAAACACTGTACTTTTTTGCTGTATCTCTTATTGATGCCCGCTTTTACCATTTCTATGTCTGTAATGATCATTTTCCCATTTTTTATACAGCGTATCCCTGTTTCAACCGGATGGTGCTTGAACACAAGCAAATCAAGAAACGAAGGGTCGGCATTGGCAAAAACTACGCGTCCCGCAACTCTTTTTTCCAGGTCACTTAAACTTAACGAACCCTGATATTTCGACACAATATCACGTACAATTGCCTTGCTCTTCTCCCACACCCTGTTTCCCGCATCTACATAACCACAACCCGCTGCTGGTGCTGGTGATACTGCTATACCCTCATCCTCTTCATTCACGTCTCCTCTCTCATAATCGTATTTCCTTTCATATCCTCTTCGTGTCACCATTCGTGCACCGAGTTTTCTCGTACCCGAACAGCCAATAATAATTGTCGTTGACATATCTATACGGTGATAGTAGCCTGGCAAATCTTTTAATGTGGTTATCACAACTTCGCATCCCTCCCGCTCGGCATTTCTTACTATACCAACGACTGTATTCGCATTGCGGAACCGCATGAGAATCTCGTATGCCTTCTCCAACTGAGCCGTTCTGGTTTTGCTCTTTGGGTTATATATCACTATAGTGATGTCCATCTTTGCTAAGCCTTCCAGTTTCTTCTCTATCTCGCTCCACGGCACCAGCAAATCACTCAAACTGACAACTGCGAAATCATTTGAGAGCGGTGCACCAAGTAAGGCAGCCGATGCGGATGCCGCCGTTATGCCCGGAACAATCTCCATCTCCATCTCCATCGCCCTATCCAGCTTTGAGGCTATTCCTGAATCTGAATCGCCCATGACCTCGATTATTAGCCCTGCCATACCATAAATACCCGCATCACCTCCCGAGACAACAACAACGTTCTTGTTCTTGTGCTTACCCAGCTCAACTGCCTTCTTCGCTCGGTCTACCTCTGTCCCCATCTTGCCTATTATCACTTCTGCACTCCCCGGAATGGTGTCCTTTATTAGCTCTATGTATCTCTCGTTGCCCATAATAACATCAGCACTTGAAATCCGTGCTCTCGCCCTTTCTGTCAGTAAATCCTGAGCACCAGGTCCTATTCCCACTACCGATAACATATTCACTTATTCCCTCCCTATAGATCCCTCTCTTTAAGCACCACCGCCAGTGTTATCCTTCTATTGAATGATTTCCTCTTCACGAATTTGATTTTGCCTTTATTTCTGTTCGCTCCCAGAATGGCACAGGGTTCTGCAACGCCTTTTATGTTAAATGCGTCCATTGCTGCGCTTCTCGACCGCACATCCACACAGTTTATCTCATCCCGCGTAAAGAGAAGTATTGGAATCCCGAACTTAGCAGAAACCTCTTGCAACTCCTCCGTATTTTTGAAATCCACGGTGCATAAACCTTTAACTTCATTCTGTTCTATATCCAACTCCTCCAGGAACTCGCGAATCGCCTGCTCTATCTCTCCAGCATCAACATCGCTATGAAATCCAAGACCGATATAAAAATCCCTATTATTGTTATTCATCTTCATAGAGAGTTGTTATCACCGGTTCTGCGGATATCCCTTCTGCAATAAGCCTTGCGAATTCATTTGCTCCTCTATGCCCGTTCAGTACCGGTATGACATACCTGCCATTCTCATCTATGCAGACCACCCAGGGGTCTTCGGTCTTCTTCTTCGGCTCTATTGCCCGCACCACTACGCCCATAGGCAGAACAGCGACGATGTTCTTGTGCGCTTTGAAACTTTCTTTTATGGCGTGATAAACGCTTTTCACCTTCTCATCTGCGCCATCACACGAGATTTTTTCCGAACATATCAGCTCAGCATCGAATCCTTCGGCTAAGAGCACGCTTTTCACCTTTTCCGCAACAGCAACCGATTTCTGAGCGAGCGAGAAGATGGCAATCATTTTAAACCTCCGCCATACAATTTTGAGATGCCTGATTTCTCAAGCACATCACCCACAATTATCAATGACTGGCTCTTTATGCCCGCACTCTTAACCCTGTCCGCTATATTCTCCAGAGTGCCCTTTATTATCTCCTCTTCCGTCCATGACGCTTTATGAACCACCGCTACTGGTGTCTCAGGAGGATAGCCTACCCGGAGTTCAGAAACGATATCGTCAATGAGATGAACACCAAGAAAGACTATCATTGTTGCACCATGCGTTGATAGTTCCTTTATGCTTTCCTTCTCTGGCTTACCGGTCTTTCCTGTCGGTTTCGTGATTATCAGCGTTTGCGATATGCCAGGCGAAGTGAATTCTCTTTTTAAAGATGCAGAAGCAGCGGAAAAAGAAGTAACGCCTGGAACAACTTCAAACTCTATATTTTTAGAGTTTAGAAATTCCATCTGCTCTTGAATAGCGGAATAGAAGCTCAGGTCGCCTGAATGGAGCCTCACTACTACCTTACCCTCTTTCACAACAAACTGTTCATAAAGGGTAAATATCTCAGTTCTGGTCTTTCCATGACTGTCTATGGCTATCACATCCTCTCTTGCGTATTTTAAGATCTCCTTGTTGATGAGCGAGCCTGCGTATATTATCACATCAGCATTCTCTATTTCCCGCTTTCCTCTAAGGGTGAGTAATTCGGGGTCGCCCGGTCCTGCACCTACAAATACTACTTTCGGTTTCACATTCATATTCACATTCATATTCACATTCATATTCACATTCATATTCATTTTCATAGTCATAATCATAGTCATAATCATAGTCATAATCATAGTCATAATCATAGTCTTATCTATATCTAAGCTCGTGGGTTGTTCTTTACGATAAGAGTGGAAAGGTAATGAGTTGGCACGTCTATTTCACTAACTTCTCCTGTGATTATTTCCTGGTCTTTAAATCCCACTCTGACACCTAAAATGGCTTTTTTATTGCCCAGCTTATTCTCAATCACGTCCATATTTTTGGGTTTGAGGAAGATCAGGGAATCTGAACTTTCGATTACTCGAAGAGCATTCTGGGTTTTTACATTGGGAACAATAGAAACGATTTCATTTCCTTCCGCAACAGGGACTTTGGCGATAGCGGAACAAGCCGAGAAGGATGTAACTCCGGGTACTACTTCTACCTCCTCCATGACATCTTTAAAAATCTCCATGAACCGGTAGAACGTGGAATACATGCTTGGGTCTCCCAGTGTGACGAAAGCCACAGTTTCACATCCCTTACCTTTTGCTTCTGCTTCTGCCCTCGCCAGCACGACCTCACGCGCCTTTTTCCAATACTGTTCCAGCTTATCACGGTCTTTCGTCATCGGGAACACCGGTTCAACAACGATGGGCTCATTTTCCCACTCTTTTTCTTCTCGCTTCATAATCCCTTCAATCGTGAGTAAAGCCAGACTCCTTTTATCCTCCCTCGACTTCGGTGCAACTATCATATCCACTTCCTTGAGTATTCTGTATGCTTTCAGAGTGAGCAGTTCCGGGTCGCCCGGTCCTACACCTATTCCATATAGCTTGCGGATTCTCATTTCTTGTCTCCATATATCAGGAATACCGGATAAGAAGGAGCGAGTGCGGTTTTACCACCCAAGTCCTTGCCCCTGTTCAAGCAGATATTCAGAACCTCAGGATTGATACCTCTGTTCTTCAATACTGCTATGGCTTCCACCACAGTCTCAAGTCTGACTGCTGCAATAATAACTCTACCTCCCGTCTTCAAATGCTTGAACACGTTCTCAAACGATTTCTCAAGATTGTCCGTGCCGCCGAAGAAGGCAACATCGAAACTATCTGTATCTGATAAATTGATATGTTCCATTTCACCAAAATTAAGCTGGATTTTGTTACCCAGTCCAAATTTTTCTATATTCTTTCTCGCTATCTCGAAATTCTCTTCGTCCTTCTCCACCGCCGTGACATCGCAACCTAACAGTGCGAATTCGATAGAAACGCTTCCTGAGCCCGTGCCCACATCTAAAATTCGCTCGGTTCCTTTTATCCGGGCTTTTGAGGTGATGATCGAGCGAACTTCTTCTCTTGTCAAGCCTGCTTTCGATCTTGAGAACAAGCTGTCAGGTATTCCGGTTGTTTTATATTGCCACTCCTGCTTCACTCCCAGATTCTGTTCCACGTCACTCATATCGTTCTTGTTTTTCTTGTTTCCCTTTTTCCTTCACTTTCTCATCCTTATCCTTTTATCCTTTTATCATTTATTACTCTCATTATTTCATTTCTCGCCCCTCTAATAGTCAAAGGATACGGATTTTTTAGTGGTAAATTGTCCTCTTTATGTAGTATTTCCATCAAACGCGCGATTCGCGGCAACCTCAAGTGTGATTCTCTTACGACAGAGGCATTAGAAAAGACCGCCTCAGGCGTGCCTTCTGCCACGAACCGCCCCCTGTGCATCACATATATCCTGTCCGCATATTGTGGTATCGCATCCACATCATGAGTGGCGATAATCAATGCGATATTCATCCTTCTGCTCAAATCCACTAAGAGGTGCATCACTGCACTTGACGTGCAGGGGTCTAAATTAGACGTGGGTTCGTCCAGCACAATGATTTCCGGATTCATTGCAAGAACTCCTGCGATAGAAACCAATCGCTTCTGACCACCGCTAAGATTGTCCGGTCTCTTATCCTTCAAATCCGCTATGTGCAGCATATTCAATGCGCTATTTACTCGCTCTGCCACTTCGCGCTTTGAAAGTCCCATGTTCCTCGGTCCGAATGCCACATCTTCCCATACTGTCGGCGCGAACAACTGATCGTCCGGGTCCTGAAATACAAGTCCTACCGTCATCCTTATCTTATCTAAATTAGTCTTTGTTATCTCTTCCTCGTTGATAAGAACCGTGCCTTTCGTGGGTGAAAATAAGCCATTAAGATGGTAGAATAGAGTAGATTTACCACTGCCATTCGAGCCAATAACCGCTACTCTCTCGCCTTCCATTACCTTAAAGTTAACACCTTTCAACGCTTCTGTTCCGTCTGGATATGTATAGAAGAGGTCCGTTACGTTTACTGCACACTTCATAACCAGGTTACTACTCCAGGTACTATACCTATATGGTCAGCAATTACAAGTAGTACCGAAGTCAGGATAATTATAGCACATAATAGAGCGTTTTTTAATGATAACGGTTCGATTTCTGTAAGCTTGGAATCCGGGTTATATCCACGTGACAGCATTGCGGCATATACACGTTCACCGCGTTTTAATGCCCTCAAGATGAGCGAACCTGCAATGGTACCGAGATTATTCATCTTTTGCTTATAGCTGAGTCTACGGGAGAAGCCGCACCTTGATGCTTGTGCTCTGTACATCCTTACGCTTTCTTCAGATAGCAGATGGATATAGCGCAGCATCATTATAGCGAGGTCAACCATAATCTTTGGCACCTTAAACCAACGCATTGCTTCCGCCGCCGCCAACACCTCTGTAGTAGCTACAAACACGCTCAATATAGAAATCGATGCAATTATTCGTGCGAAAAGCAAAACGGCAAACGAGCACGATTCATGGTAGATTGGCAGCCCGAAGAGGGATGCTATTTGATGCTCACCGCCATACGTGAATATAACAACGACAAGCACGACAGCCGCAACAGAGAACGGAAGCAGAACTAACCTTTTCAGGTATGTCCGCAGCGGTATTTTGATTGCGAGAGCAATAAGTGTGGCAGAAAGAAATATAACGAGAGGGATAGTAGGGCTATGCATGGAAATGACAGCGAATATAAGTGCAAAAGCTCCTAAAAGCTTTACACGTGCATCAAGCCGGTGGATTACCGAATTGCTACCTACTACCAGTCTCTCAAAGTCTACTTCTTGTATTATATCCGTGAAACGCATCGTTTATCTGTTCTTTATCGTTATCCTTATTTTATTTCGTTTCCCTTAGCAGTCGCAGATAGTGCCCGATGATCAGGAATACAAAGAACCCAATTGTGGTTCCAATTCCACACAACGGGTCGCCAGACAGCCATTCAAGCATTCTCCTCCCTCCTGAATAGCCCTGTCCATAAATAACCGACTATAAAGCCGGCAACTATTCCCGCAATTGTGAAGCCCAACGGCTCTCCTACCATGTCGGTAATTGCAGGAACTGACGATGTTGCCTCGACATTTACAGCAGTGCTCGCCGCGTGTTCCTCCACTATTGCATCTGTCCCTTCCATCTCATGACCGCCTATATAGCCAAGATACGCACCGACAATGAAGATCGCAGTTAGTACTACCATCAGAACCAAAGCCGTCTTTGTAAATCGGTCAAGCATCTGTTACCTCCCCCCATAACTTCCCCAGCATAAGGTCTGGTCTCCTGTCTGCAATATACTGCACAATGCCTGCGCTGAACACAAACTCGGCAACTGCAAGTGGCAACTGCGTCGGCATGTATCCCAGTGAATAGATTGCCCAGTGTGAGAGCACAGAACCGGGATTGAGCGACAATGCGAGTTCAAGTGCTGCCGCTAAATAGCACAATATATCACCTACGAATCCTGCCATCCCTGCGGCAACCCACAACGGCGAGTTTATCTTCCTCAGCAGTACGTAGATGAGATAACCACCGAATGTCCCTATAATACCCATTGATACTGTATTCGCACCGAGCGTTGTGAGTCCACCATGACCAAAAAACGTATGGAAGAAGAGTGCAATCGTACTCAGTACCACAGTTGGAAAAGGACCGACAATTATCGCTGACATCGGTGTGCCTATCGGATGTGAGCACGATCCCGTTACCGGTACAGGAATGTGCCAGACGGAGATTATGAAGACCGCAGCGCCCATCATTGCAAGCATCGGCAGATACGATGCGTTCTCTTTTGTGCCCCTCTTCATCTGCCATACCCCTATTGCTATAAAGGGTATGGCGATTGCAAACCATACTAAACACCACTCTGGCGTCAATATACCGTCTGATATATGCATCTTTTTATCACCGAATTATAGGTCTTGTTGAAAGACGTCTATTTAAAAGCTTGTTTTTT
>JAGGRR010000122.1 GCA_021159465.1 Methanophagales archaeon | reverse complement strand
GGATATACTGCTCCATAGAAGAAAACGGTGACATCCAGCCATGCGTGTTCATGCCGATAAAACTCGGTAACGTCATAAAAGACGGTTTCCAGCGTGTGTGGGACAATAACGAAGTGCTGCAGGAACTGCGCGACCGCGATAATAGCGATTACGCCGGTTCCTCCTGTCCTTATCGCTATATCTGTGGTGGATGCCGAGCAAGGGCTTATGCGTATTATGGTGACGTAAAAGCCCCGGACCCTGGCTGTATAATGTATAAAGACGAATGGGATAAGATAATTAGCAGGGAGCGAGGGGTAAGGATAAGGGTATAAGGCTATAAGATTATGAAAGTAATGCTTGTACAGCCGAATTCGGCATCTATCGTTAAAATCGTACTTGGGACTACGAGTCCACCTCTTGGCTTAGCATATCTCGCTTCTGTGCTCAGACCGGAGCATGAAGTTCGTATAATAGACGGCTTGACCCTGGATTATGGTGCAGAGGAGTTAAAGCGGGAATTAAAGAGGTATGAGCCCGATGTCGTGGGCATAACTGCCACTACACCTACAATCTACGACGCTTATGAAGTTGCTGCACTTGCAAAGGAGTTCAACCCGGACATCAAGACCGTGATTGGCGGACCACACGTGACTTTTACGGCGAAAGAAACGCTTGAAGAATGCCCGGCATTGGATGTAGTGGTGAGGAATGAGGGAGAGCTAACAGCAAAGGAACTGCTCAATTGCTTTGAGAAGAACGTGCCACTGAAGAATGTCCGCGGGATAACATTCAGACAGAATGGTGAGATAAAAGCCACAGAAAGCAGACCATTCATAAATAATCTCGATGAAATCCCATTCCCCGCCTATGACCTGTTGCCTATGGATAAATACAAATTCGGGAATCATAGATACGGAGTGATGATGACAAGCCGGGGTTGCCCATTCGACTGTATCTTCTGCGCTTCTTCCACGCTTTGCGGTAAGATATGGCGTGCGAGGTCTGCGGAGAATGTGATAGAGGAATTGAGAAAGCTCAATACAGAATTCGGTGTCAAAGAGATAGAATTCATGGATGATACTTTCACGTTGAGCAGAAGGAGAGCGGAGAAGATATGCGATTTGCTGATAAATGAGCGGAATGAGGGGGGAATGGACATCTCCTGGAGTTGCTCGGCACATGCAAACACAATAAACCGCGAGTTAGCGGAGAAGCTAAAAAGGGCTGGTTGTCACGATATCTATATCGGTGCGGAATCGGGCTCGCAGAAGGTTCTGGACTTCATTGGCAAGAGCACCACATTGGAACGTGTGAGTAAAGCGGTGAAGACCGTGAAGCAATCGGGTTTGAATGTCCTCACTTCTTTTATTATCGGTGTTCCGGGCGAGACGGTGAGGATGATAAAGGATACGATAAAGTTTGCGGAAAAGTTAAATCCCACTTACGCACAGTTCACGATATGCACACCGTATCCAGGTACGAGGCTCTTTGCAATTGCGAAAGAGAAAGGGCTGTTAATAACGAAGGACTGGAGAAGATATACAACAGTAGAGCCAATAATGAACATTCCAGGTATTTCGGCAGAGCAACTGAGGAAATTGCTCAACCGGGCTTATATCAGCTTTTACTTGAGACCGCGCTATGTGCTCTCGGAACTGCTAAGCGGGAGGTTCTTCATCATAAAGAAGGCTATTTCCGGTGCTCTGGATTACTACCGGGCGTTAAAAGATTAGTAGTGTAATTGATACCAGCGTTTTGTTGAAGCTTTATATAATATTTCACCAATTTAACTTTTCAGTAAAAAGTATAAAATACAGATAGAGGATGATGATGGAGGATAGAGATGGGTGATGATAATATGAGCGAAGTGATGCAAGAAGTGTTAGATTCATTAGCGAAGATAGGGAAGCAATGGGGCATAGGGGAATCAGTGGGGCGTGTCTGGGGCTTCTTACTCTTCAAGTCATGCCCCGTGACGCAGCGCGAGATAGAAGAGGGCACGGGCTACAGTCGCGGATTGGTCAGTCGAAGCCTGGGGAAATTGAGAAAAGGACCGATGATTAGAGTGGAGAGAAAGGGAAGAGAAATCCGCTATTCGGTTAATACCTCCTTAACTGAGAGCTTTGGTGACCTGTTGAAGCGATTTCTCGCCGAGAATGTAAAGCCGATGATTGAATTGCTCTCCACGAGTCGGGATAAGATCGGGGATGCAAAGGTAAAGGAGACTTTTACTGCGATGCTACATGAATACAGGAAATTGAACCTCGCTGTTCTTATATTCTCAAGAATAATGGACGAACTAAATATGATGTCCATAGACATAGAGGAGTGTAACGTGGAAGAAGTAGCAAAGAATATTTCGGTGAAGATAACGCGATAAAGTAAAGGAGGGAAGAAGAAATGAGAAAAAATGTTAAAGAAAAAATAGGGAAGTTGGCTTCGTTATGCGTACTCAGTATGGTGTTTTTTATGATGGCTTCGTCTGTGCCGTCGTTTATGTTTATAGCGCCAGCAGAAGCGGCTTTCTCTTCTATTACGGTAACCCATGTAACGCCTACGGAGTTGCATCCCGGGGATACCTGCAAGGTGACTGTGACGGTGAAGAACAACGGAGGGATGGATGCAAAAGATATCAAGCTGGCGTTTCAGGGTACAGAAACTGTATCGCTAATAGGACCTACCGTAGTGCACATAAATACACTGAACTCATGGTGCTCGAAGGAAGTGGAAATAACGGTGCATGTGAAGGAAGAAGCACTTAATGGTGTCTATTCCATTCCTATTGCATGTTCGTGGCGGGGGCACTATTTTGACCCGAAGAAGGGCACTGTAACTACCGATATCATAACAGCGCAATTAGGGATTTCCTTCAATATAAAAGGGCGTGTGGTGATAAACATCGGGGATATAACCACTGACCCTGCGGACATAAGACCTGGGGATGAGAACATTGAGATACGAGCTTTTATAGAGAACAGTGGCGAAGCGGCGGCGAAAGATATTGAAGCGGTATTGATTTGTGATGGTAATAGTAATAATGCGAGTTTCAAGCCCTCGTGGTCTGGAACAGACCGCTCGTACATAGGCAGGTTGAATTCAGGCGAAAAAGCTGAGGCGATATTCCATATTGACGTTGCAGAGAACGCGGAATCGAATACATACAGCATACCACTGCGAATAAGATACAAAGATACGAATGGCAAAGAATACGAGGTGATGCGTTCTGTGGAGATACTGGTGGAGCCGAAACCGGAATTTGAGATTATTTCCTACTATACTGAACCTGCGAAGATAAGAGCAGGTGATAAAGGTGTGAAACTGCACGTGAAGGTGCGGAATGTGGGTTCGGAGAAGGCAGAATCGGTTAGCGTGCGGATTACGGGCGAGGCGGACGTGCCCTTCGATTACGATGTGAAGAGCGATTATCTGGGCAACCTGAAGATAGGAGAAGATAGTGTGGGCATACTGAAGTTCGATGTGGATAAGGACGCACTGCCGAAGACATACCCGCAGGGCATAGAGATACGATGCACTGGAGACCGCGACTTAGGCGATGACAATGTGTATGTATTTGACAAGCAAATCCAGCTGGAAGTGACATCCTCGGGCTCGAGTTCATCAGGCAGATTTTCGGTTCCGATTCCCGGATTTGAAGCGGGATTAACCTTGCTTCTTCTGTTCGTGGTTCTGGTTTTGAGAAGGAAGAGGTTTTTCTAACGAGATATGCTGAAAGGGAAGATAGGCATAGAAAGTGCATTAACAAAATTGGCAGCGTTTCAATGCCGGTATTATAAGCAGATAATACTGGCGGCGGTGATACTGACGCTGTTTTTGGGCTATGGAGCAACGAACTTGCATTTCCAGGGCAACATAGAGAAGGAGATGCCGGAGGATTTGCCCGTCTTCGTTTTACAGGACAAGATAGCGAGCAAGTTCAAAGGCGAGGAGTTCCTGGTCGTTGCGGTTTGCCTGAACCGGGATACGGGTGCGAAGAACGTAGTAAGCGATATAAGAGACCCAAGAGTGATAAAATCAGTGATTGAATTGCATAACCGGCTGGAGGACGAGTCAGCGGTAGTAGGTCACGTTCAGTCTATTGCACCGTTCTTTAAATATGGCGTTCCTGACGACATAGAAGGAGTGAAGCGTGTGCTGGCTGCGGTGCCCAGTGCTGAGTATTTCTTCAATCGCGATTACAGCATCACGTTAGTGCATGTGCCCATCTCCGCGGGCTTAAGTGAGGATAAGGTGACAGAGGTGACGAATATAATTAAAAATGATGTGGATGCGATTACGAAACCACCAGGGGTAGAGTATAAGATAACAGGAATGGCGCCACTAATAATAGAGCTGCTGAGATTGATGCGAGAGGATATGGTATTCACAACTGCGGTGGCTGCAATCATCATCTTTGGACTTCTGGTAGTGCTGGAGCGGTCGTTCGCAAAGGGGTTTTTAGTGTTTCTGCCACTCATCATGGCACTCACCTGGACTTTCGGGTTGATGGGGTTACTCGGGATACCTGTAGCTATCAGCACGGTTGTGATAGGAGCTATTATTCTTGGTCTGGGTGTTGAATACGGGATATTCATGGTATCGAGATATTATGAAGAGAGAAGTCGTGGTAATACAACGAGAGATGCATTGCGAATTGCGGTGTCTAATATAGGAGCATCAACGTTTGGCTCCGCAGCGACGACAACCGCGGCTTTCCTCGCGTTGACGCTTTCTGTGATGCCAATGGTTCAGCACTTAGGGCAGACACTCGCTCTGGGTATAATCTTCTGCTGGCTCGCAGCAGCAGTAGTAAATCCATGTTTTATCGTGTTTGAAGAGCGTGTAAAAGCGCGGAAATTAGCCAAAGGGCTGCAGAAATGGGTAGGGAAGGACTAAAAAAATGCGAGATAAACTGAACAGATTAGGGAAAAAGCCTCTGGAGAGGTATGCAAAGTTCGTATCGCATCATGCACCCGTGGTGCTGGCTATATTTTTCATATTCACCATTTTCATGGGCTACCAGGCATCATTAATGGAAACCGCAGGTACATCGCAGAAGGATTGGCTACCAGAGGATATAGAAGTGGTAAATACATTCGAGCTAATAGCGGACCAGTTTGCAGGTAGTTTCAGCAGTGCCACGATTGTTGTGGAGGCAGCGCCTGGATACGCAGGTTCTGATGAGATACGTGATATGCGGGACCCGAGAGTCTTGAGATACGTGGATGTTCTTGCGGAACGTGCGAAGCTCGTTTATGGCGTGGTGAGCGCGGAAAGTGCTGCGGACGTGATAAAAGAAGCGAACGGGGGGAAAATACCGAGTTCGTTACGCAGTGTGAAGTCGTTATTGGAGCATAATGAAATGGTGAAGCAGCAGATGAGCAATTATATCTGCGATGACAATACGATGAGCGTGGTGCGCTTGAAGCTGCAGGAGGATGTGGACGAAGCGAGAGTAGTAGAGGGCTTGAACGAGGTGATAAAAGGTAATAAGCCTCCGGGTGTGGTTGTGGAACTCAGTGGCGACCCGGTAGCGGAGGTAACGATGCGAGAGCTTGCGCAGGAAACAATGGGGAAGACTTCTTTTGTCAGCTTCGCACTGATCATCGTCATTCTGATAATCTTATTTGCATCGCTAAAATACGGGCTTATTCCGCTGTTGACGATTGTTTTTGGTCTTATCTGGTCAAACGGGACGCTTGTTTTAGCTGGATTCAATATAACACCACAGACCTCGGGTGTGATGGCGATGATAATGGGCATCGGGATAGATTTCGGGATTCAGGTTACGAAACGGTTCAGATTTGAGCTACGAACACAGAAACGAGAGGATGCTATGGTTGATACGCTCAAGAATGTATTCTATCCAATGACGATAACGACGATAGCGGCGATGACGGGCTTTTTGTGCCTTGGACTAGGTAAATTGCCCGTGATGAAGGATATGGGCACGATGATGGCAGTAGGAGTGGTGTTCTGTGCGATTGCGGCGTTAACGGTGGTGCCCGCGGTTCTGGTGCTGTTGGAGCGGAGAAAAGGATAAAAGGTTGGAATAAGTAAAAAGAGGATAATGCCTAACCCTAAGATGAGCAATGAGGGGCAAATAATTTATTATGCGAAAAGTAAAAATCGAAAGCGTGGGAGATTTAGAAGCATTGCCGGAAGATGAATGGGTAGAGGTACCATGGGAATGAATAGAAAATTCAGGAAACTTCTAAACGAGCAACTTCAGGGTATGACCGTGGGTGACATTATGGAAACGAATGTTATTACGATTAATGAAGATGCGACTCTTGAGCAGTTATATTCCTTGATTAGCGAATACCACCATCCGGGCTATCCAGTAGTAAATAAAGAGAATAAAATTGCAGGAGTTATTTCGTATAAAGATTTATTTCACGTGAAGAGAGAAGACTGGAATAGAATTCGTGTTAAAGAGAGGATGAGCACACGCTTAGTCTGTGTCAGTCCGGGAGATAGTGTTATAGAAGCGGTAGAGAAGATGACAGAGGAGGGAATTGGTAGATTACTCGTAATGGAGGATGATAAGCTTGTAGGGATTGTTTCGCGCAGTGCTATTATGGATGGTGCGATAAAGAGGTTGTCAATTTGACGATGCCAGATGTCAGATGCCAGGCCAGTATAGATTTAGATTTTTACGGGTTATCACGATGTAGATACAGCAAAAACTTTTAATGGTAAAAAGAATTACATACCTATGAAAGTTTATATAGTAATTTGTTCATAGTATATATAAATATAAATCAAGCATGGCAAAAAGGGTTTATATTGCAGATATGGAGAAGGCGCTGAAAGAGGGAAAGAAACCAATAGAGTTACTGAATGTTATTTTAGGCTTTCTTAACTTTAAGCCGATAGAAATAAAAATTTACAATCTTTTACTGAACTCATCGTTAACGATAAAGCAAATACAAAACCTGCTGAATCTTTCGGAACGAACGATACGGAAATATATCCGGCGATTAGACCAGGAAGGATTTATAATAAAAAAGGTGGAAGAGGGCAAAAGGCTTAAATACATCTATACTGCAGTTCCTGTTCAGGAAGCATGGAAGAAAGTAAAGGGGAAGATACAGGAGATATTGGATGAGACTACCAGAGTTCTGAAATAAAATGAACCTCAAACAGCAATAATTCGGCATCGCCACATTGCTACATCACCATTTTCTGGCATTTTGTCATTTAATCTTATATGAAAGTATTTATGCAGATATATGAATTATTTGTAACATATATATAGTATGAAAGTTTTTAGATACATGCAGCGCGGAGTGGATAAAATGAACCTAAAAGAAAACTTCAAAATGCTGAGGGTCAAGGAATGGATAAGGTTCTTCACACCTATCCCACTTATAGGAGCGATTTTAGCACATGCTACGCCCTTTGCCTTCATTTTAATCGGCGTAATCTTCTTCTGTGTGATAGGCTATGGATTCGTCATAAACAACTACTTTGATGTTGAAATAGACAAACGGAATACGAAAAAAGTCAGGATGGGTAAAAATCCACTTTCCGCGGGCAAAGTAACGAAAAAAGAAACTTTGGTGCTCATGAGTTTGCTACTCGTAATTCCAATCGCACTTTCCTGCTTTTTAACCCTAACAGGAGCTTTATTCACAGTGCTAAGTATTTCTTCTCTCACGCTCTACTCAGTAAAATATATAAGGCTTAAAGAAAGATTTATTGTTGATATAATAACACATGGTGTGATGTTTGGCTTGTTTCCCTTTTTAGCGGGTTTTACGCTGGCAGGAGGTGATTTAAACACGCTTACACTGCTGGTTGCCTCCCTGTTTATGATAATTGCTTGCGAGGCGTTACTCACGCATCAAATAAATGATTACAGTGAAGATTTAGGGATTTCAAGTACTACCGTTGTTAGAGTTGGTCTGAAGAGGGGTTGGGCTCTGCTCGCCTCGGTCGTTCTGGTATCCATCGCGAATTTAGAGCTAATCGCTTATTGTTCCGATATTGGAATGTTGCTTCATGGCGGTGCCTTTGCATATCTAATCGCATATCCCATATATACATGCAGGGGTGAACTCAAAGATGTTTTATCAATAGTAATTCCTGCGCTAAATGAAGAGGGATAACTGGAATAGAATTCGCGTTAAATTAAAGAGAGGATGAGCACACGCTTGAGCGTGTCAGTCCGGGAGATAGTGTTATAGAAGCGGAAGCGGTAGAGAAGATGACAGAGAGGAGGGAAATTGGTAGATTACTCGTAATGGAGGATATGGTAAATACACGCCAACATTTCCTAATCCGGGCGAAATACCGTCTAAATCATCCGGGGATGAGTTCTTATCCAAAAGCAAAAAGGGTCTTTGCACGGCTTTCAGTATTTTTTCTTTACCCTCTTTTAGCTCTACGTATTTCTCTACCACACTCAAATCCCTGAACATCACTGCGAAAGGTTTGGCTGGTCTTCCATCTTCCATAAAGTATGTATTTCAGACCGCACCCTGGACAGGAAATTGTTTGTGCATGAAATTAAATACCTGCGATTATAGAAGTCTTTTCACCCTCTGAGCTATATTATTTCGAAATCCTCATACCCATTAGTGGGTTCATCTTTTAACTCTATTTCATCAATTGACGTAATTGGAGGCAGTTCTTTCATTACAAGATTCAAGAACTCATCAATATTCCCTCTCTGAAAAACACTCCCGCCTACTTTATATTTATCCTGCTTTCCTCATTCATTTATATTTAGCCTTATGTGTCAGTCATTATTATATACGTGGAAGTTATATAAGATAGTAAAGAAGCGATGATGAGCATGAGCAAGAGCAAAAGCAGGCGTAGGAGCAGGAAGCCGAAGTTCGAACGATATGGATGGCGTAGTAAGAAGAAGCTGAGCAAGAGCTGGAGGAAGCCACGAGGGCTCGATAATAAGCTCAGGGAGCATATAGCGGCGAAAGGTGCATGGGTGAAAGTGGGCTACAGACGAAAAAGAGAAGAGCGGGGGCTGCATCCTTCTGGCATTCGTGAGGTACTGGTGTACAATCCGCGCGAGCTGGAGAATCTCATGCCTGATGAGGTGGCTGTGCGGATAGCGTCCGGGGTAGGTGGTAAGAAGAGGGAGCAAATAGAGGCAGAAGCAGCGTCTATCGGGCTAAGAGTACTCAATCCCAGTTCCAGTCCCAGCACGTAAAGTAAATAGCAATAGCAAAATACCAATACCAATACCAATACTAATACTAATACCAATACCAATGCCAAAGAGGGCTCCTGACCCGCTCACAGAGGAAGAACTGAATAGAATTCTGGATGCTGCAATCGTAAATGAGCGTGATTATTTGATATTACGACTGCTTGCACGTACAGGTATTCGTATAGGTGAGTTATACGGAGTATATAAGAAGGAAGAGGGCAGGTGGAAGTATGGGATCCAGAAGAAGGATATTGACTTCAAGAACAAGAGGCTCTGGGTGTATTCATTGAAGCAGCGGAAATATGTGAGGCGAGAGGTACTGGTTGATGATGCCACCATCGCACTGCTGAAGCGATACACAGAGCGAATGAAGCCTGGGGATTATGTATTCAGGAGCATCTCATATCGCCAAATTCAGCGCCTGCCGAAGAAATACGCGCGGCTCGCAGGCGTGGATAAGAATGTATCCTGTCATTCCTTTCGCCATTTCTTCATCACAAATTCCTGGCGTAAAGGTATCGATATCGCGCGATTGCAGTATTTAGCAGGGCATGTGGACTTGAAGACCACAATGATCTATACACATGTTACGACCGAGGATGTGGAGAGGAAGTATCGGGAGATATACGATGATTGATGATTGAAGTGAAGTGGCTTCTTGCGTTTGTAGAAGAAGCAAGAGATAGCAAAGCTCTTTGTGAGTTTTCCATTGCGACCATTTACTGGATGCTGCACCTTTCTCCTGCTCGTTTTCTAATTCTAATCCCAATTCCAAATATCACTTTCCACAGCTCCACGGCAACCAGGATCGTGGTGCCTATAGCAATTGCAACGCACCATTCTATGCAGGTTAGAGGAACAGTATGGAAGAAGCGACCTGTGAAAGGGACCTGTATTGCCAGAACCATGAGCATGAGCGAACCCATTACCCCCAATATCAGCCATTTATTCGCAAATATGCCGATACTCAGCAAAGAATACCTCTCTGAGCGGCAATTAAAGGCATTGAATACCTCATAAAATATAAGCGTTGCGAATACCATCGTTTGCGCCTTCTTCATATGAATATCAGGATCTGAAAGGTTTTTCAGGAAGATCATCATGCACCCCATAGATATTACAATAGACATGAGTACGAGGCTGAGAACCATCTCAGTTGTGAATACTCTTTCGTTTGTGGCTCTCGGCTTACGCTCCATTATATCCTTCTCCGGGGGCTCGATACCCAAACCCATTGCCGGCAGGTCCTCTATCACTAAATTCGTCCATAAAATCTGTATCGCAGTGAGTGGAAACAGTGGCATTCCACGAGCAAAGATGCCAAACAGGAACGCACCACCCAGCAGACATACCTCTGCAAATGCATAAGAAAGCACATAAGTGAGATACTTCTTCATATTATCATAAATGGCTCTACCTTCTCTTATCGCTGCCACTATGGTCGCGAAGTTATCATCCACCAGTATCATATCAGATGCTTCTTTCGCCACATCAGTGCCGGAATTCATTGCCACGCCCACATCGCTTCTCTTCAATGCCGGTGCATCGTTTATACCATCTCCAGTCATTGCCACCACATTACCCTTCCTCTGCAATGCATTCACGATTCGTAATTTATGTGCTGGAGAGACCCTCGAATAGACCACTATGCTATCAACACGATTCTCAAGATCTTGTTCACTCATTTTGTCCAACTCTACACCGGTCAGTACTTCTTCATCACGGTTAAAGGGCATCATTCCTAACTCCTTTGCTATTGCCACTGCCGTCAATTTATGGTCGCCCGTAATCATAACTGCTTTTATTCCTGCCTTTTTACATTGTTTTATCGCTTCTTTCACCTCTTCACGTGGCGGGTCGCTCATACCAAACAGACCGACAAAGACAAGCTCCCGTTCTATTTCCTCTGCGGTATAATTGTACTCGCTCTCGCTCCCGTTCCTGCTCCCGGATGGCAATTCCCTATACGCAACTGCAATCACACGCAAAGCTTCTGCCGCCATCTTATCACTTATGTTCAGCACTTCTCTCTTCACTGCTTCTGTTAGCTGGCTAACTTCACCACTGCGGTAAATACCGGTGGAGAGCTCAAGTAGAACCTCCGGCGCACCTTTTACGTATGCCACCATTCTCCCCGCCACAAGATGAACCGTGCTCATTCTCTTCCTCTCTCGCTCAAACGGTATCTCACCCACTCTTGGGAAGCTCTTCTCCAGTGCATCCTTATTCATGCCTGCTTTCTCCGCTGCTACCACCAGTGCGGCTTCTGTTGGCTCACCACTAACCGCATACGCATACCCATACCCATCTGCTTCCTCTTCCTTTACCAGATGAGAATCGTTGCACAGTGCTGCAATTTGGAGCGCCAATCTCAGGTCCTCGTCCTCACTTTGTTCGCTCCTTACTCCTTCTGTGTCAATAAAATCACCAGCAGGTGCGTAGCCCGCTCCTGTAACTTCCATCAGCTTCCCACCTGCATACACCCTGCGGACGGTCATTTCGTTCTTCGTCAGCGTCCCTGTCTTGTCTGAGCATATCGTGGTTATGCAGCCTAAGGTCTCAACAGCCGGGAGTTTCCTCACTATTGCGTTTCGCTTCGCCATCCTCTGTACTCCCAGCGCAAGCGTCCCGGTGATAATAAGTGGTAACGTCTCTGGCACTATCGCTACTGCAAGGCTTATACTCCATAAAAGCATACGTAGTAGAGTGACCCCGGTGAGCACACCCAGTGCAAAGAGAGTTGCACAGATAACTAAATATGAGACACTCAACCACCGTCCAATCTCCCTTAGTCGGGTCTTCAGTGGCGTCTCCTCCTCTTTTGCGCCTGCCAGCATCCTCGCAACCTTCCCTAACTCGGTTCGCATACCCGTTGCTGTTACCACGGCTTTTCCTCTTCCATACG